>JAJYFU010000166.1 GCA_021790795.1 Pseudomonadota bacterium | reverse complement strand
GCCCCGGTGCGCCGGCTGGAGCGCGAGATCCACGAGGTCGAGGAGGGCCGCAGCGAGGTGCTCGGCGCCGGTTATCCGCGCGAGCTGAAGGGCGTGGCGCGCCATCTCAATGCGCTGCTCATCGGCGAGCGCAAGCGGGTCGCGCGCTACCGCGACACCCTCGGCAATCTTGCGCACAGCCTGAAGACGCCGCTGGCCGTGATGCGCACGGCGCTGCCGGCCGCGGGCGATGCGCCGAGCGCGATCGGCCAGGAAATCGACCGCATGAGCGACATCATCGAGCACCAGCTGAAGCGCGCGGCCGCCTCGGGCGGGGCGCTGCTCGGACAGGCGCCCGTTGCGGTGGCGCCGGTGGCGGCCGATCTGCGCGCGGCGCTGCTGAAGGTCTATCGCCACAAGGATCTCTCGCTCGAGCTTGCCGTCCAGCCCGATAGTCAGTTCGTGGGCGACCGCGCCGACCTGATGGAGATGCTCGGCAACCTCCTGGAGAACGCGTGCAAGTGGTGCCATCAGCGTGTGCGAATGACCGTGACGGTCGATCCCGATGCGGCCGTTCACGAGAACATGACAGTGACCGTGGAGGATGACGGCCCGGGGATCTCCGAGGAGAACCGCGCACGCGTGCTCGAGCGCGGTGTGAGGACCGATGAGACCGTCCCCGGTCACGGGCTGGGGCTCGCCATGGTGCGCGAGACGGTCGAGCTCTACGGCGGCCGCCTCGCGGTGGACACCTCGCCGCTCGGCGGGGCGCGCTTCGAGGTGCGCCTGCCGGGCCGAACTTAAGTCCAGCTCCGGCTCCGGTGCGCGCGGTCCGCATAACTGCGGATTGCCGGGGGTGCAGCGGATCGGCGAAGTTGTTCCTCTTGCGGCTCAGCCCGCGTCGCGGACGGCTCTCCTCTGCGCGTACGCGGCGTCGCGCAGAGGAGCGCACATGAATAATAAGTCGACCGAGACAGGTCCCGCGGCGGTCACCGCTGCGACGCTCGCGGTCTCAACTGAGGGGCTCAGCGAAGCGGAGGCGAGGCGCCGGCTGGATCAGTACGGGGAGAACGTCCTGCGCGAGCACCACGTCGGCATCGCACAGCGCATTCTCGGGTTCTTCTGGGGGCCGATTCCCTGGATGATCGAGGCGGCCGCGATCCTCTCGGCGGTGCTCGGCCATTGGGATGACCTCACGGTCATCGCGCTGATGCTCTTCATCAACGCCGGCGTCGGCTTCTGGCAGGAATACAAGGCCGATACGGCCATCGAGGCGCTCAAGCAGCGCCTGGCGCTCTCGGCGCACGTCAGACGCGACGGCGTGTGGCGCGAGATCGCAGCGCGGCTGCTGGTGCCGGGTGACCTGATCGCCATCCAGATCGGCAACATCGTGCCGGCCGATGCCACGTTGGCGGACGGGGAGTACCTGAGCGTAGATCAATCCGCGCTCACCGGGGAGTCACTGCCGGTCGACAAGAAACGCGGCGACACGGCCTATTCGGGCTCGATCGTGCGCCAGGGCGGGATGAACGCGGTGGTGAGCGCCACCGGCATGAACACCTACTTCGGGCGCACGGCGCAGCTCGTGGAGCAGGCCGGCGCCGTCTCGCACTTCCAGCGTGCGGTGCTGCGCATCGGCAACTTCCTGATTCTCACCACCGCCGCTCTGGTGCTGGTCATCGTCACGGCGGGGCTGTTTCAGCACAACGCGCTGCTCGAGATGGTGCAGTTCGCGCTCATTCTGGCAGTCGCCTCCATCCCGGTGGCGCTGCCAGCGGTGCTCTCGGTCACCCTTGCGGTCGGGGCCGAGCGCCTGGCGCGCCTGAAGGCCATCGTCTCGCGCCTGGTGTCGATCGAGGAGCTGGCTGGCATGAATACGCTGTGCTCGGACAAGACGGGCACGCTGACTCGCAACGAGCTGACGCTCGGTGCCACGCTGCCGGCTCCCGGCGTCGAGACAACGCAGCTGCTGACGGCCGCGGCGCTCGCTTCGCGCCGAGAGGCGCCGGATGCAATCGACAGTGCAATCCTCGCCGCAGCCCCGCCGGCGAAGCAGCTCGAGGACTACCGGTTGAAGACCTTCCGGCCGTTCGACCCGGTGGTCAAGCGCACCGAGGCGGAGCTTGAGCACCTCGGCAAGGTGCTCAAGGTGACCAAAGGCGCCCCGCAGGTGATCGTCGAGCTGTGCCAGCCGGATGCGCAGCAGCGCGCCGCGGTCCTCGCGCAGGTGGATCAGGCCGCCGCCAAGGGTTACCGGACGCTCGCGGTGGCGCGCGACGAGGGCGCCGGCTGGCGCTATCTCGGCCTGCTGCCGCTGTTCGACCCGCCTCGAGAGGACAGCGCCGAGACCATTCGAGCGACGCGCGCGATGGGCATCGACATCAAGATGGTCACTGGCGATCACGAGGCGATCGCCCGGCAGATTGCCGCCGAGCTCGATCTCGGGCGCAACATCGTCGTGGCGGATGCAGTATTCGGCAAGCAGTCCCCGCCGCAGGCGCTCAAGCAGGTGCTCACGGCCGACGGGTTCGCGCGGGTGTTCCCCGAACACAAATTCCAGATTGTCAAGGCACTGCAGTCGAGCGGGCGGATCGTCGGCATGACCGGCGATGGCGTCAACGACGCACCGGCACTAAAGCAGGCCGACGTCGGCATCGCGGTGAGCGGTGCCACGGATGCCGCGCGCGCCGCCGCGGCGCTCATTCTGACAGCACCGGGCCTCTCGGTCATCACGACCGCAATCCAGGAGGCGCGCCGGATATTCGAACGGATGACGAGCTACGGGACGTACCGCATCGCCGAGACGATCCGTCTCATTCTGTTCATGACGGCGACGATCCTGATCTACAACTTCTATCCGGTCACCACGCTCATGGTGGTGCTGCTCGCCCTGCTCAATGACATTCCGATCATGATGATCGCCTACGACAATGCGCCGGTCGCGCCCGCTCCGGTGCGCTGGGACATGCCGCGGGTGCTCACGGTCGCATCGTCCCTTGGGCTCTACGGCGTGTTCGAGAGCTTCGTGCTGTACTGGATCGCCAGGGACCTGTTGCATCTTCCCGTGCCGGTGCTGCAGGCCGTGATCTTCCTGAAGCTCCTCGTGTCGGGTCACATGACCATCTATCTGAGCCGCAACCGGGGCTGGGCCTGGCAACGGCCATGGCCGCGGTGGCTGCTGGTGGTGCCGTGCGAGTTGACTCAGCTGCTCGGCACCCTGATCGTGGTGTACGGTGTGGCCATGGCGCCCATCGGCTGGGGGCTCGCGCTGCTCGTGTGGGCCTACACGATCGCGTCCTTCTTCGTCGCGAACGCCGTCAAGATCGCCGCTCACGGCCTGATCGATCACCGGATGGGCTCGCATGCGCGCCATTTGCGACGCGTCGAGGGCGCCCTCGGCTGCGGGCCGCAGCCA
>JAJYFU010000069.1:4670-12929 GCA_021790795.1 Pseudomonadota bacterium | reverse complement strand
GCGCACGGCAGGCCCGCCAACCCCCGCCGGCGACCCCCGTTGGCCCCGGGGGAGATGGGGCGTTGGGGATCACCGGCGGGTTAGAAGACCGACCCGCGCCTCCGCGGGGTCAACTCGTCAGCCGTGACGTCGTTGACCCGGGGTGCACGGAGCCTTCCGCCGCGCTCACGGGCACCGCCGGTCCGACCACGTGCCGCAGGCATGGGGTCCGGTCACTTGCAGCGTCGCGCGTTTGAGGTCCACCGAATCCGGGCCCACCAGCACGTGCACCTCGCCCGGCTCGACGACGTGCCGCATGTACTGGTTCCAGATCGCGAAATCCTTCGGCCGAAGTGTGAAGCGCACCTGTTGCGATGCGCCCGGCGCAAGCCACACGCGCTTGAAGCCTTTCAGTTCCCGGGTGGGTTCGGCCACCGAGGTGACTAACTGATGGACGTACATCTGCACGACCTCGCTGCCGGTCACCTTGCCGGTGTTGCGCACGTTGACCGTCACGGTCACCGCGCCGCCCGGGGCCAGCGTCGGCGATGAGAGATGTGGCGCTCCGATCCGGAATGTGGTGTAGGACAGGCCGTATCCGAACGGGAACAGCGGCGAGTTGTTGGCGAACAGGTAGCCGCGGTGCGCGCTCGGCTCCTCGTCGTAGTTGTACCGCACCATGCCGACCGAGCGCGGAATGGTCACCGGAAGCTTTCCGCCCGGGTCGGTCTTGCCAAACAGGACGTCGGCCATCGCGGTGCCGCCTTCCTGACCCAGATCCCAGCCCTCGATCAGGGCGTCGGTTTTCTTCAGTATGCGATTCACGGTGACCGGACAGCCGTTGATCAGAACGGTGACCACCGGCTTGCCGAGGGCGAAGATCGCGCGCGCCAGCCGGTTCTGATCGGCGACCAGCTTCAGACTGTCACGATCGCCGAGGTGGTCGGTGGCCCAGCCTTCGCGGCACAGCGCAGTGCTCGCGCCGAGCACCAGCACGACCGCATTGGCGCGGCGGGCTACGGCGACGGCCTGACGGATGCGCGGAAGGTTTTTCTCCGACGGCTCCAGGACCTCGCGGTTGCTGTTCGCGTTGCCGTAGGCGAGCAGTTTGACCCCTGGGGCATACAGGACGTGCACGCGCTTGCCGACGAAATTGCGGATGCCCTGCAGCACGCTGATCGGATGGCTGGGGATGCCCGAATAATTTCCGAGCCGGGCCGGCGCGGCGTTCGGGCCGATCACGGCCAGGGTCCTCAGCCGCTTGATTCGCAGCGGCAGCGTGCCGTTGTTCTTCAGAAGGACGATGGCCTCCCGCGCCGCCTGCAGCGCCACGGCGCGCGCATGGGCGTCGTCGGTGATCTTGTCGGCATAGCTGAGCTTGGCGAAGGGATGGTCGAAGATGCCCGAGAGGAACTTCAGGCGCAGCACCCCGGCCACCGCCGCGTTGATCTCGCTCATGGTGACCTTGCCCTCGGCGAGCGCCTGCGGCAAGTGCTTGAACGCATGGCCGTTGGGGAAGTCGACGTCGACTCCGGCGTTGAGGGCGCGGGCGGCGGCGTCGGTGAGATTCGGCTCGACGTGATACAGGGTCATCAGCTGCTCGATGCCCGAGTAGTCGCTGACCACGATGCCCTTGAAGCCCCAGTCCTTGCGCAGCACCTTCTGGAACAGCCAGGGATTGGCCGTGCAGGGGATGCCGCCGATCGCGTTGTAGGCCGCCATCACGGCCTGGGCGTGCGCTTGCGTGATCGCCGCATGGAAGGCCGGCAGATACATCTCGAGCAGCTTCCGATGCGTCAGCTCCACCGGACCCACATTGGTGCCGGCCTGCGGCACGCCGTAGCCGGCAAAGTGCTTGAGCACGGCGAGCACGTGACCCGGTCCGAGCGGCAGCGACTTGCCCTGCAGGCCGCGCACTTCCGCGACACCCATGCGTGAGACGAGATAGGGGTCCTCGCCGAAGGTCTCCTGGATCCGTCCCCAGCGCGGATCGCGGCCGAGGTTGATCACGGGCGTGAGCAGCATGCCGATGCCCTGGGCGCGCGCCTCACGGGCCACCACGCGGAACACCCGGGTGATGAGCGCCGGATCCCAAGTGCTCGCCAGACCGATCGCCTGCGGGAAGCTGGTCGTGCCTCGCGCCACGTAGCCGTGCAGGCCCTCGGAATGGAACAGCGTCGGGATGCCGAGCGGCGTATGCTCGAGCTGGAAGCGCTGTACGGCGTTGACGAAGCGGATGGTCTGCGCGGTGGTGCGCAGAGCGTACTGGTTCCTCGGCGTGTAATCGTCGGGGCGGGCCAAATTGCCGATACCGTAGGGGAAATTGCGCGCCGCCTTGGCCGGATCGAAATTTCCGGCGGCGTTCTCGATCTCGGACTTGTTGGTCCAGAGCGAGGTGATCTGCGCGAGCTTCTCGGGGAGCGTCATGCGCGAGAGCAGGTCCTTCACTCGCGCGCTGACGGGCGCATGGGGATCCTTGTAGAGCGGCTCGGCGGCCCGGGCCGCCGGTAGGCACGACAACAACGCCGTCGCCGCCAGCACCGCCGGCAGCGCGCCGCGGGCCCGCGACGCAATAGACTGGATGCTCACTATTCGGATCCCCCGCAATCCTCGCTGGTATCGCTATCATATCCGAGCGCGCGCCGGGATGAAAGGATGCCGGTTGTCGGGTAACGGCCGACGGCGGCCGCGCTGTGCATGCTTGCGACGCCAATATGGGAGCGATACCATGCCCTGCTCTGTCTACACGCATTCGCGGGGGGTCGCCGAGCGTGGCATCCGAGTCACAGATCGCGCGCGAGTCCGGCGCCGGCGTGGGCCGCTATCGGTGGCGTATCTGCGCGCTGCTGTTCTGGGCGACCACCGTCAACTACATCGACCGGATGGTGCTCGGAGTGCTCGCCCCATCGCTCGGGCACGCACTCGGCTGGACGCAGGAAGACTACGGTTACATCGTCGCGGCGTTCCAGAGCGCCTATGCGGTCGGCTTGCTGTTCTCCGGCCGCCTGATCGACAGGCTCGGCACGCGCATCGGCTATGCGATCTCCATCGCCGTATGGAGCGTCGCCGCCATGAGCCACGCGCTGGCGCGCACGGTGCTCGAGTTCGTCGCGGCGCGCTTCATGCTTGGACTCGGGGAGTCGGCGAATTTTCCGGCGGCGGTGAAGACCGTCGCCGAGTGGTTCCCGCGCCGCGAGCGTGCCTTCGCCACCGGCTTGTTCAACGCCGGTTCGAACGTCGGGGCGATCGTCGCGCCGCTCGCCGTGCCGGTGGTGGCGACCCTGTGGGGACTTCGTTCGGCGTTCTTGTTTCCCGGGGCACTGGATCTCGCGTGGCTGATCGTCTGGCTCATCGTCTATCGCCCGCCGCAAGAGCATCCGCGCGTCTCGGCGCGCGAGCTGGCATACATTCGCAGCGATGATGCCGGCAAGGCCGCCCAAACCCCCGTGCGGGTGCGGTGGCGCAAATTGCTGCGTCACCGCCAGACCTGGGCGTTCGTGGCCGGCAAGTTCCTCACCGATCCGGTGTGGTGGTTCCTGCTGTTCTGGCTGCCGAAATATCTGCATCATCGGTTCGGGCTCGATCTGATGGCGCTCGGCCCGCCCCTTGTGGTCGTGTACGTGATGGCCGATGTCGGCAGCGTCGCCGGCGGTTGGCTGGCCGGGTGGATGATGCGCCGGGGTTGGAGTCCCAATGCCGCGCGCAAGGGCGCTATGCTGGTCTGCGCCCTCGCGGTGACACCCGTCGTGCTCACCCCGTTCGTCCATCACTTGTGGCCGGCAGTGGGCCTGATCGGGCTTGCGGCGGCCGCTCACCAGGGTTGGTCGGCGAACCTGTTCACGACGACGTCCGACCTCTATCCCAGCGCGGCGGTCGGTTCCGTGGTCGGGCTCGGCGGGTTCGCCGGCGCGGTTTCGGGAGCGTTCGTGTCGACGGCGGTGGGCTTTCTGCTTCAGACTACCGGCAGCTACGCGCTGCTGTTCACCCTGGCGGGCGGGATGTATCTCACGGCGCTGGCAGTCATTCAACTGCTCGTCCCGCGGCTGACGCCGGTGGATCTCGCGGCCGACTCAGCGGCGCCGATATGATGTGTGGCGTTCGCCGGGGCAATCCGCAGATACGGCCGGTCCGCGTGCGGCGGGTCGGCGTTCGCATACGAGGGGTATGAGTCATGGTCAATTCCGACACGGTGTCACAGGGGTCGGCTCGCGACCGGCGGATCGTTGCGGCGCATGTGATCGTCACCTGTCCGGGCCGCAATTTCGTGACGCTGAAGATCGAAACCGACTCGGGTGTCTTCGGTCTGGGTGATGCCACGCTGAACGGCCGCGAGCTCGCGGTGGCCGCCTACCTCGAGCACCATGTGGTGCCGAACCTCATCGGCCGCGATGCGGGCCGCATCGAGGACCTCTGGCAGTTCCTTTACAAGGGCGCGTATTGGCGGCGCGGGCCGGTCACCATGACGGCGATCGCCGCCGTGGACGTGGCGTTGTGGGACATTCTGGGGAAGATGGCCGGACTGCCTCTGTACCAGTTGCTCGGCGGGCGCAGCCGCGACGGCGTGCTGGTGTACGGACACGCGAGCGGCCGGGACATCGAGGAGGCCAGCGCCGATGTGGGGCGGTTCATCTCGCTTGGCTATCGGGCCGTACGGGCCCAGTGCGGCGTGCCTGGACTCGCCAAGGCCTATGGCGTGACCCGCCAGAAGAACGCCTACGAGCCGGCCGAAAGCGAGCTGCCGCTCGAGACCGAGTGGTCGACGCCGCCGTACCTGGATCTCGCGCCGCGCTTGTTCGAGCGGCTGCGCAGCGATCACGGCCGGCAGATCGAACTGCTGCACGATGCCCATCACCGTCTGACACCGATCGAGGCGGCGCGCCTGGCGCGCGATCTGGAGCCGTACCGGCTGTTCTGGCTCGAGGACGCGACGCCGGCGGAGAACCCCGACGGATTCGAGCTGATCCGCCGCCACTCGGTGACGCCGCTGGCGGTCGGGGAAGTGTTCAACGCCATCTGGGATTGCCGTGCGTTGCTCGAGCGCCAGCTGATCGATTACATCCGCACCACAATCGTGCACGGTGGCGGCATCACGCACGTGCGGCGCATCGCCGACTTCGCGGCGCTGCACCGGGCCCGCACCGGATTTCACGGCGCGACGGATCTGTCGCCGGTGACGATGGGCGCGGCGCTGCATTTCGACACCTGGGTGCCTAACTTCGGCATCCAGGAATACATGCACCATTCCGAGCAGACTCTCGAGGTGTTTCCGCACGACTACACCTTCCGCGACGGCCATCTGTACTGCGGCGAGAGTCCGGGCCACGGTGTCGGACTCGACGAGAAATTGGCGGCGCGCTTTCCGTACAGTCCGAAACAGCTGCCGGTGGCGCGCCTGACGGATGGAACGATGTGGGATTGGTGAGTAAAGCGTGCCGGGCGACCCGCCTGACAGCGCGCCGAAGCGCTTTGGCGCGGCTGCGCGCCGATACAACCGGGCGCATACGCCGAGTGAGCGGCGCTGGCGTTGGATCGCGGCGATGCGGGCCGGGAGCGGGGGCTGTGGCAAGACGCGCGCGGGCGCCGTCGCGAAGCTTCATCGCAGGCTATTGAGTTGTGCTTCGGCGCAGTGCGGTTTATGCTGAGATTTGTGGTATGACAGCGTTGTCAACATGGCTCGCCGCGGGGGGCCGCGGCCGGGTACCGCGACGCCGATCGGGCAGCCGCTCGGCGCCTGTGTTCGTCGACGGACTCCGTCGAGGAGCCGGGGATTCACCGAGCAAGAGACAGGGGAAAAGCATCATGATTCGAAAGAGCCGAGCGAGCGGCATCCTGCTTGCCGTCTTCTGTGCGCTGTGCGCGGCCGGGCTGCGGCCCGCGGCCGCGGCGGCCGTGAAGACCCGGCGGCCATTCAAGAACTTCTCCGTGGCCGTCTACATCCCGGTGAGATCCACCCGGCAGTTGGCCAACCCGAAGACGCTGCGACGGCAGTTTCAGCGGATCTGGAGCCAAGTCCACTTCAACAAGGTGTACCTCGAGGTGTACCGCGACCGGGTCTTCGCCAATCCCGCCACCCTGGACCGGATCGCCGCCTTCTTTCGGCGGCGCGGCATCACGGTAGACGGCGGCATCACGTTGTTCTCGGGCGTGAACAAGTACGGCCAGTTCAACTCGTTCGATTTCGAAAATCCGCGTGATGTCGCCATGTGCAAGCGCGCGGTGCGCGAGGCCGCCAGCCACTTCAACACGATCATCCTCGATGACTTCACGTTCTTCAACACGCGCACCAATGCCGATATCCGCGCCAAGGGCAAGCTGAGCTGGACCCAGTACCGGCTGCGCAAGATGCGTTGGGTGGCCAAGCACCTGATCATCGGAGCGGCGCATGAGGTCAATCCACACGCCAAGGTGATCATCAAGTTCCCGAACTGGTACGAGGACTTCCAGGGGCTGGGGTTCGACCTCGACAAGGAAGCCAAGATGTTCGGCGGCATCTATACCGGGGACGAGACGCGCGACCCGGTGCACACCGCGCAGATGCTGCAGCAGTACGAGAGCTATTTGATTTACCGCTACTACCACAACATCCGGCCGCATGCGGACCTCGGCGGCTGGGTGGACACGTTCGGTGACCGCTACGCCGACCGCTATGCCGAGCAGCTCTGGGACACCGCGTTCGCCAAGGCGCCGGAGATCACGCTGTTCAGCTGGCCGCAGCTGGCCTCCTCGGAGGTTGCGTACCCCGGCGACCGCTGGGCGTGGGCCGACGACCGGACCAGCTTCAATTGGAATGCGATGGTCCGCTCCTTCAAGGCGCCGCGGGGCACCGATGCCGCGCCGGGCTGGGCGCGGGTGGCGGGGTACGCGCTCTCGCAGGTCAATGAGTTCCTCGGCAAGCTTGGCAAGCCCATCGGCATCGCAAGTTACAAGCCGTTCCAGTCGAGCGGCGAGGACTTCCTGCAGAACTACCTCGGCAACGTCGGCATTCCGATCAATCTGATGCCGCACTTCCCGGTGCACGCGCCCGTCGTGCTGCTGACGCGAGAGGCGTCCTACGATCCCCATCTCGTGCAGCAGATCAAAGCGAACCTGCGCGCCGGCGGCGACGTGATCATCACTTCGGGATTGCTGCAGAAGTTGCAGCAGCAGCACCGGGGCATCGATAGTGTCGCCGAGATCACCTATCGGGGCATGCCAGTCACGGTGCGGCACTATCTCGGGAGCCCCAACGGCGCCGCGACGCTGGGTCTCGATGTGCCGGGTATGAAGACCCCGCCGGTGACGTTCCCGGAGATTCGCTTCTACACCAACGACACGTGGCCGGTCATTCAGGGCGAGGCCGCGGCGCACGGGGTTCCGGTGCTGCTGATGACCGGCTACTCGCGCGGTGAGCTGTACGTGCTCAACGTGCCGAGCAACATGGGCGACGTCTACAGGCTGCCCGAGCCGGTGCTCAACATGCTGCGCGGTTACGTGCTGCACCGCTTCCCGGTACGCATCAATGCGCCGGCGCACGTGGCGTTGTTCGCCTATGACAACCACACGTTCGTCGTCGAGTCGTATCTGCCCAGGCCCGTCACGGTGCGCATCTTCGTGCGCCGCCCGGCCGCGAAACTCGTCAGTCTGGTCTCGGGTCGCAGCGTGCTGCCGTCCCGGGCGGTGACGCCGAGCCCGCTGCCCGATCAGCGCAAGGAGACGAGTTTCCTGATACGGCTCGCGCCACACTCTTTCCAGGCGTTCGCGGAGCGATTTTGAGGCGATCGACAGCCGACGCTCGTGTGGGTCATGCGCGGGCGTCAGGCTGCTCCCTAGGGTAGTGCCCATACCCCGGCAAAACCGGGGCTTTAGGAATGTGAGTCGCCCAAAAAGCCGGCTATCCGATCCGGGGTGCCGCCGATTCAATTGGGTCGCCAACAGACGGTCCATGGCCACAACGCTTTCATCTGCGTCAGTCGCGGATCACCGCGTCGTCGTGCGCTGCCGCGGACACGAAGTGCCGGCGTGGGGCTGTCCGGGTCCGGGACACAGGTGGGACCTTGAGCGGCAGCGTGCCCTGTGCGCCACCTGGACTCGGCATGGACCTCTCGCCCACAGAAGTACTGCCTGGTTTGAAGACGGGTTCTGTGCGCCGACTCCGAGGGCCCACCCTCGTCCGTCACTGCAGTAAAGGAAACCTGCTCGCTTTGGTTCCGGTTCACGTCACACCCCGGCGTATTCACGTTTCTTGACAGCGACCGGGGGCTTCAATATATTTGTCTGAGTAAAGAGTTCTGATAAATTGGG
>JAJYFU010000069.1:0-4570 GCA_021790795.1 Pseudomonadota bacterium | reverse complement strand
AAAACTGACCAAATGGATTATGGTCAGGGTGGGCCGGGTCGATCGCGGCGGCTTCGAAGTCGGTAGCCGGGCGCTCGCGGGCCCCGTCTCCGTGAGTGCGAGCGGGATAATTCCTCGCCGTCGGATCTTTTCGAGATCTGACACTACAAGTGAGACCTAGAGTTGACACAAAAAAATATATGCTCTATGTTCGACCTGTCGTAGGGTACCGGTACCATAGTCAGCGAATCGAAGCTATGAGGCGTCGGGGAGTTCAAGGTTCCTCAACAGAATCTGTTGGTGAGCCTGAGCTCGGCTGGTGAATCAAATGCACGGTAGAGGGTGACGTCTATCCTGGAGGTTCGAAAACCGCAGGATCCTTCCGAGGTCCGCTTTCAACGGTCGGTCAATTGCTCGACAGCGCCGCGGGAGACCTGTTCGCGAGCCTCGAGCGGGTTGAGGATGAGCGGTTTGTGAGGGCGCGCCATGCGGGCGGTGATCGTCATGTTGGCGCGCGACGTTGAGCTTTCTCGGTGCATTGCCTCAAGAGTCCGTCGGGCGAACCCATTGGTCCTCTCATGAAGCCGGGCGAAGGTCCTGTTGCCCACGAAGGACATGGAATCGCGGTAATTGGCCGCGTCCGGACTGGTCGGGCTCCGCGATGCTCCGACGGGTATCGCAGTGAATCCGCCGGGCGGTGCTACGAGCCGAGCCGGCGCTCAAGAGGATTGAGCAATGAGGAGCGGGGGTGAAGTGCGCGTGGATAACGAGAATACCGGGCAATCCAAACCTTGAGCAAGGGGGGTAATGGCTGCCTTGGTTGCCCGTCGCCAGATGCACGCAAATCTCTGCGAAAACGGCATCGAGTTGGCCATTCTGGGGCTGCGCGAACGCGTCGCGCCCCGCCGGGCCTGCTACAGTGTGTTGGCGACCGCGCTGCTGATCCGGGTGTCGCTGACGATGAGAGGCGCGCCCGGTCACTGGTCATCCAGCAGATTCTCAAAGCCTCGCCGCGGATGCGAGTTCGCCATGGGCCGACTGTCCGTGCCGTCACCCGCAGCTGCCGGCCGACCATACCGTGGAAGCGATCGTGTTGGCAGGCCAGTACGGTGCGCGCCCGGATCGTCAAGTTCTGCGAGGTGCCGTTGCCTAAATTCGAGTAGTTGGTGGCTCTCAAATGCACCGCTGAAGCGTGTGTGGGAGTGTCACGCATTTACGTACTTGTCAATTGTGAATCAGGACGTGAGAGGGGTACTTGACTAATGAGCCGAAAGACATTGCGCAACGCAGCGAAGAGCGCGTTCAAAAGGAACGTCGGACTGAACGGGCTGGGTGGCCCGGCCTATGCCAAGATTGGTATTTCGGGGCTGGCGCTGGGGTCGCTTACCTTGGGAGTCGGCGGCGTGGCACAGGCCCACAACGCCCCGACCCGCAAGAGCTCGGACCAGCCGGCAGTGCCGGCCAAGGCGGCCAAGGCCAAGCGCCGCGGATTCAACGCGACGCCACTGGCCTCACGGGGCATGCTCCCGCGCAATGGTGCGGGACTCTATGCCCAGAACACGGCGCAGCCGTCGCCGGTCATCGCGACCTCAAGCGCAAAGGGACAATCTTCGGCCACCGCGCTGGCGCCGATCGTCGTCACCGGCATGCGCGGATCTCTCATGCGATCGCTGGCCATCAAGCGTGAGTCGATCGGTGTGGTCGATGCCATCTCGGCCGAGAGCATCGGCCAGTTTCCCGATTCTTCGGTGGGCGGCGCGCTCGCGCACCTGCCGGGCGTCACGGTCAATCGCGGCTACCTGTCCTCGTCGGCCGAAGGCGCGACCGTGGCCACGGGCCTCCCGGAAGGCGTGAACGTCAACGGATTCGGCGGATCGTTCGACACAGTGCTGGTGAACGGCCGGCAGATCGCCTCCGGCAACGGGCAGACGTTCAATTTCTCCGGCATCGGCGCCATGTACGTCGGGCAGATCGATGTGCTGAAGACTCCCGACATGGCCCTTTCGTCGGGCAATATCGGTTCGGTCATCAACGTCAAGATGCTGACCCCTTTCGATAATCCCGGCCTGCATGTCGGGGTGAACGTCGGGGAAACCGATTATGCGATGGACGGGGGCATGCGGCCGGCGGTCGGCGCCCTGTTCAGTGACACGTTCGATCACAACAAGTTCGGTATCCTCATCGACGGCGACTACACTGACTATCACACACTCCTTCATCACCAGGATGTGGTGGGCTGGAAAGGGATCGCGGCTGGCGGATTCGCCTGCTCCGACCTCGCCGCAAACTACACCACTGCATTCGGCAGCACGGGGTGCGCGAGCGTGGGCCCGGGAGCGAGCGGCGATGCAAACGTGCCGGTCTGGTATCCGCAGGAAATGAACATGTGGCTCGAGCGCGTCAACACGCGCAGCAAGGATGGGCGAATTGCCTTGCAGTGGCATCCGACGAAATCAGTGATGGTGACGCTCGATGACGATTACTCGTCGTGGAATCAGTCCAACACCGAATGGGCTCGCAGCACCTGGTTTGGCGGATTCAACAACGCCGTACTGGACCCAAACGGTACTATTTCTAACTTCAATTATAGCGGTCCGACAGATCTATTCGGTGACGCAAACAATCAGTACATTGTTACGAACACCGTCGGCTTGAACGTCCTGTGGAACGTGAATGAGGACTGGACCCTGGAGGTGGACGCTGATCAATCGAAGTCTCAGTTCAATCCGAATGGGACGTATACCGGTGTCGGCGGAGATGTGGGCTTCGGCAACACAACTAATAATTACACCGGCGGCCTGGTGCTGAATCAGAGCGGCAACGTCCTGCCGTACTGGAGCGCCTATGGGCCGAATTCGGTCGCCTCGGGCTCGAGTGCGGTTGCAGCGCCGAATTACAATGGTCTCGATCCTTTCATCATAGGCTCGCACGTCTTCGACCTGCAGACACAGCAGAACACCGATCAGATCAATGAGGCGACCCTCCGTGCTACTTGGAACCCCGGTAATAGCACGAAGGTTAGCTTTGGGGCGCAGTTCCTGGATGACTCTTGGAATACCAAGGAAATGGACACCTTTACCAATAATTACTGGGAGCTGTGGTCAGGTTATGGCCCCGCGTCGGGGAATGCCGCGGGCAACGGTGTTGCGTTGCCGCCCTCGCTGTTCTCGACCGCGAGTGTCGGTAATTGGATGCCTGGATACAGTGGGGCCGGCAATCTGCCGGGACGGATTGTCATGTACAATCCGTATTCGCTGCTTAACTACCTGATTCATCAGCCGGTTGACCCGAGTCAGAATGCGGTCGCGGTGGCGGACGGTTATCCTGCTTATACGGGCGGCTATATCCCCCCGGAGGCGCTCAGTCCGACTTCTGTACAGCACGTGGCGCGCATGAACTACTCGCCGTTCGTGCAGATCAGTCGCAACTTCAGGGTTGATGGCATGAAGTTGATGACGCGGCTCGGAATGCGCTACGAACGTACCGATGAGACCATCGGCGGGCTCAATGCCCACGTCACCAGCGTGAAGTGGCTGGGCGCGAGCGATCCGACGGCGTATAGCTTCGCGCTGAGCAAACCGGAATGGACGCAGACAACGAAGTCGTACGGTTACTTCCTGCCGGCGTTGGATCTGGCGTTGTGGCCGACTCATGATCTGGAGACGGCGTTCGACTTCTCACGCACGGAATCTGCGCCGCCGGACTATCAGTTGATCCCGAATACGACGTACGGTGGTCGTGTGAACGCCCTGACGGCGACTGGCAACAACCCGGGTCTGCTGCCGTACCTCTCTAATAACTATGACTTCCGGGTAACGTGGTTCTACAAGCGCGGCGACTACGCGGAGATACACCCCTTCTACAAGCAGGTGTCCAATTTCCCGACGTCGAGCGTGTCGAACGTGACACTGCCGATCAACGACCCGGCGCCGTGCTCGTACAGCTCTGGAGGATCGGTAGTGTTCACCGATCCGAACTGCGGCAAGCCGATGGTGTTCTCGGAGACGACCTACACGAACAAGCTGTCGACGGACGTGACCGGCGTGGCGGCGACGTGGCAGCAACTGCTGCCATACGGCTTCGGGGTAATGATAAACGGCACATGGATGCACACAAATTCAAATTTCAACAACTATGATTTGAACTCGAATCAGTTCGCGCTCCCGGGTGTTGGTAGCTCGGCGAATGGCACGCTCTTCTACCAGCATGGAAAGTGGCAGGCGCGGGTGACGGTGAACTGGCAGGCGAAACTGTTGCTGTTCTTGGGGCAGGAGCAGAGCGGCGGTGCGTTCGGTAACGAACCGGTGTATCAGGCGCCGTATACGCAGCTCGACTACTCCATGAATTATCAGGTCGACAAGTACCTCAACGTGTACTTTACCGCCAGCAACCTGTTGAACTCGATTTACCATACCTATGGGCGTTTCCCCAATCAGACCTTGAATTTGGTCGAGTACGGGCGCTCGCTCTCGTTCGGCGTGCGTGCGAAGTTCTGATGTGATAGCTCATCGAGGCTCCGGTCGGTGTCGGCGGCAGCCAGGGTGCGCGCCGATCTCGTGCCAGCGGCCGCCGCTTCCGGCGGCCGCTGGAG
>JAJYFU010000068.1 GCA_021790795.1 Pseudomonadota bacterium | reverse complement strand
GGAGAACGCCGTGAAATCGGCTCCCGCACGAGTCCCGGACCGCTCGTTCGGAAAACGCCCGGCCCGCGCGCCGACGCCGAATTCCGCCCCACGCCGAAGTGATCATATTACGCGCTCTCCGGCGGTGTGCAATGCGCACAGGCGCGGCTCAAGTGTCGCGAACGGCCGCCGGGCCGCGAGACTACATCCCCGGGCGAGGCGGCAGGGCAGCGGTGCCTTCCACGACCGAGGTTCCTTGCACACCGACCACAGACGATGCAACGTCGAAGCCCGCCAGCGGAGCCAGGCTGCGCTGCCCGGATACCGGCGTCTCGTAGAGCGCGAACAGCGTATGGCCGCCTTCGCGCCAGCCCACGCCGTTGTAGCCGACGGCACCCAGGTACAGATGTCCGTCCAGCCGCACTGGAAACAACGCGAAATCGACGTACGAAAACGAGTCGTCCCAGCCACTGTTCGGGGCGTTCCTGCCGAACGTGGGAAATACGCTGGTGTAAACCCTGTACAGACTCACCGCGCCAGCCTCGCCGGCCTGCCCCTGGCGTCTCACGATGTGCCAGGCGCGCATGACGGCTACGGATCCAGCCGGACCCGTCACACTCGCGGGCTGATACGAGAAATCGGACACGTCATTGTACGGACCCAACAGCCGCTGCGGAGGCTGCGCAAGATGCCGGTACGAGCGATAGCTCCGCGCGATATCCACGGCGATGGCGTTCGCCGCTCCGCATACCACCGAGTCGCCGCAGAACCGTTTGACGAGCTCGAGCTTGTAGCGCAGGTGTACCGTCAGTCGGCACACCCGCCCCCATCCAGCGCCGGTCCAAGGCGTGATTCGCACCAGCGGGTCTCTCTCGGTCATACTGACCGTCCCTGACTCGACATACGCCGGCTGGCCCAGCACCCTGGCGAGATTCCCGTGCACATTCCAGCACGGCGCCGTGTAGCCCCTGGGATTGGGCAACAGGTGAGGCGCCCCACGAGCACCGATTTCAGCGAACGCGGCCGATTGGCACTCCGCGCTGCCGGCCATGGTGCCCACCATGTACACGCGGGTACCCGGCAGACGGTGCAGCTCGGCCGGCTGATGCGGCGTCAGCAGACCCCGGGCAGCGAGCGCGTGCCGCAGCCGCGCATACGCGGCGGCCTGCGGCGACCCTCGCTCGAGCGGCCAGACCGCAGCCGTGGCCGGTGAGATCCACCGCTTCAGCGACCCGCCGGACTTCCACACCACTTTGGGCGAGCGTCCGACACGGGCCGCCAATCGCCGGCAGAGCGATGGCTGCGCCGCAGTGGCTGCCGTCGCGAGCGGCGCCACCGCGAGCACCAGGGCTGCGACATATGCAGTGGGTCGCATGATAACCCCCGATGAAGGTCGCTCGCGGTTCGCGGTCGACCTCGTGATGTCAGAGATAGGGTGCGTCGCCGCAGCGAGCAGCAGCCTGGTCGCGCGGCGCGGGCCCGCTGCTCTCGACGTCCCGAGAATGCGCTGTCCCGATCCGCGATCAGTGTGTTGCATCTCACCGGAATCTCCGCCGGACGCTCGTGATGTCCGTTTGCCCGTGACATCCATGAAATCCCGCCCGCTGACGCTATGAACCATGATTCCCCGCTGCAAACACCGGCGATCAGGCGGATTTGACGAAACACGCTACGGACGCAATAGCCAGCAGCAACGACCCTGTTGCAATGGTTCTCGCCAGCGATGAGCGATACAATCTCCCTTCACGCGCGCGTTGATAAATTTGCGTGGTTGTCATGCCCAAGAGCCCGCCACCTCCGCCCCCTCGGTTGAGCCAGTTGGCGGTAAAATTCCACGTTACGCTTAGCAACATGAGGACTTGCACGAGAGGCCACCAGCCTCCATAGATCGCCGCAACGGCCAGTGCCGCCGAAATTACACAAACCGCAATCGCCAAGCGACTACAGCGCCGCTCGCCGGCGAGTGTCTCACGTCCCAGACGGCTGTTCATTGTCACGATCGATCACCCACCCGGACCATACCCCCGCATATTACTCCACCTGTCACCCGTCAGTCGTGACGAGACATCCCCGCGTGCGGCGCGCGCTCAGCATCAGGGAAAGGCCGACCTCGTACCCGATGTCAGGGTCCACCTATGCGGCAAATTTCGCCAGAATTCCACTCTTTCACTTCATCGCACGGGCTCCGGCCCCGCCGGATGGCGAATGATTGAGCTTCGAGAGAGGAGGATTGCGGGGACTGAGGCGCCAAGGTGTTCCCGGGCAGTTCGCAACCCGAGCGGACTTGGACGATCCGGCGCATTTTCGCGCCCCCAGGCGGGCGGACGAGCACGGCGAGCGCCTGTGGAGCCACCCGGAAGGCCCTCTGCCGTTGGCACCATGCGACGCGGCGCTGGACACGCCCGACACGGCAAACACACTGCTATAATAGCCAAGCTTCCCGCCCGAATCTCACTCCGTTCCCGCAGTGCTGGGCGCCATCGGCGCTCCCAGGCTCATCGTGCCGGTTCCATGGGGCATGCCCAGGATGAAGGCCTTACCACCGATTCAACTGATTCACGGATTCAGGAGACCCCGCCGATGCAGCTTTTTACCAATCCCAACTCACCATTCGCCCGCAAAGTCAGCGTCAGCGCGCTCGAACTCGGGCTCGCCGGAAGAATCGAGAGCCTCGAGGTCTCCCTGACGCCGGTCAGTCCGCACGCCGGAGTGCGCGAGCGCAACCCGCTCGGCAAGATTCCCGCGCTGATCACCGACGACGGCGAAACACTGTATGACTCGCCGGTGATCTGCGAGTACCTCGATGCGCTGGCCGGCGGCGGCCGGCTGTTCCCCGCCAGCGGCCCGGCGCGCTGGAAGGCCTTGCGCCGCCAGGCGCTCGCCGACGGGATCGCGGATGCGGCCGTGCTGGTGCGTTACGAGACCGCGGCACGCCCTGTGCCGCTGCAATGGCGGGAATGGCTCGATGGGCAGTGGCTCAAGATCCGCACGGCGCTCGATGCGCTGGAGCGCGACACGCTCGACGGCGCGTTCGACATCGGCTCGATCTCGATCGCCTGCGCGATAGGCTATCTCGACCTGCGCTTCGCACAGGAGCCCTGGCGCCAGAGCCGGCCCCGCCTCTCGAGCTGGCTCGGGGCCCTCGCCGAGCGAGAATCACTCGCGGCGACACGACCCGGGTAGCGCACGCGGTCCGGAAACGCAAACGCCCGGCCGGTCTGCGTGGACCGGCCGGGCGCTCTGTGCGAGCCCATCCCGGGTTAGGACTACTTCCAGACCTTGTAGTGCATCACGCCCGGCATCATGTTGTGGTTGAGGTTGTACATGATCCACAGCGAGCCGCCGAGCACGATGCCCACCATGATCACGACATACAGCAGCGCCATCCGGTTCCACCGCTGCTCCTCCGAGCGATCCAAGTGCAGGAAGTACACCACGTGCACGATGATCTGCGCGGCGGCGCAGACCGCGATCACGAGCAGAACATCGCTCACCACGTGACCGATCACCAGCGCGAAGGGAATCGCGGTCAGAATGATCGCCAGCGCGAAGCCGGTGATGTACTGCTTGTGCGTCGGGCCGTGGCGGCCATGCTCGCCGTGCGGCCCGTGGCCGGCAACCGTCTCGTTCGCGACGTTCATCAGTGCACCACTCCGGAGAGGTAGACCAGGGAGAACACTCCCACCCAGATGATGTCGAGGAAGTGCCAGAACAGCATCATGCAGTTCAGCCGCGCGCGGTTCGTCGCCGTGAGCCCCTTCTTGGCCACCGCGGCCATCATGACCGCCATGAAGATCAGGCCGCAGGTCACGTGCAAACCGTGGGTCCCCACCAGCGTGAAGAAGCACGACAGGAACGCGCTGCGTCCGGCCGTGGCGCCGATCGCCACCATGCCCACGAATTCGTGCACCTCCATGATGACGAAGCCCAGGCCGAGCACGAACGTCACCGCGAGCCACCCGAGCGTGGCGTTCTTCTTGTCGGCGTTCATCGCCAACGTCGCCAGACCGCAGGTGAAGCTGCTGAACAGCAGGAACATCGTCTCGGTGAGCGTGTACGGCAGGTCGAACAGCTGGCTCGGAGTCGGACCGCCCGCCGTGTGGCCATGCAGCACCGCGTAGGTCGCGAACAGGCCCGAGAACAGCAGGCAGTCGCTCATCAGGTAGATCCAGAATCCGAGCTGGATCAGCGAAGCGGGCTCGTGGTGCGGCTCGACGTCAACGAAAACCGCATCGCCCGTTTGATGCAGATCGCGCAGCGCGTCCGCCGCGTGGTCGGCGTAGCCCGGTTTCAGCGCCAAAGAGCCGTCTTGCATGACCATTGAACCCTTTGACATGATTTACACGCTCCTCGCCTGCACGCGTCCGTGCAGATCTTCCGTCCGGCGCACTTCGTCGGCGCCGAGGTAATAATCCCGGTCATCGTCGAAGGCGTGGCGGATCAGCGTCCCGAGCACGCCCGCCAGACAGATCGCCGCGAGCCACCAGATGTGCCAGATCATTCCAAATGCCAACAGGAACGAAAATCCGCCGATGATGAAGCCCGTGGCCTTGTTGCGCGGCATGTGAATGGGAACGAACGTCGAGCTCTTCAGCTCGACACCGCGCTGCTTCATTTCCCAGAACGCGTCGCGGTCACGCACGACCGGAGTACGCGCAAAGTTGTATGCCGGCGCCGGCGACGGCAGCGCCCACTCCAGCGTGCGGCCGTTCCACGGATCGCCAGTCAGGTCGCGGTTCTGCTCGCGCTGGCGGATGCTCACCACGACCTGCGCCACCTGCAGGATGATGCCGGCGAAGATGATCACCGCGCCGACCCAGGCGACGACGAACAGCGGATGCCATGCCGGCACGTTGTAGTGATCCATGCGGCGTGTCGCGCCCATGAAGCCGAGCACGTACAGCGGCATGAACGCGACGTAGAAGCCGACGACCCAGCACCAGAACGCCGCACGGCCCAGCGTATCGTTCAACTTGAAGCCGAGGATCTTCGGCGCCCAGTACGACAGGCCCGCGAACACCCCGAATACCACGCCACCGATGATGACGTTGTGGAAGTGCGCGATCAGGAACAGGCTGTTGTGCAGCACGAAGTCCGCCGGCGGCTCCGCCAGCAGCATGCCGCTCATGCCGCCGATGGTGAAGGTGATGAGGAACGCGATCGTCCACAGCATCGGCGTCTCCAGCCGGATCCGACCGCGATACATGGTCAGCATCCAATTGAAGACCTTCACGCCGGTCGGTATCGCGATGAACATCGTGCTGATGCCGAAGAAGGCATTCACTCCGGGGCTGTTGCCCATGGTGAAGAAGTGATGCAACCACACCAGCAGCGACAGCAGCCCGATGGCCACCGTCGCGTACACCATGGACGTATAGCCGAACAGGCGCTTGCCCGAGAATGTCGGCACGATCTCCCCATACACGCCGAACAGCGGCAAGATGAGGATGTAGACCTCGGGATGACCCCAGATCCAGATGAGGTTGACGTACATCATCGGATCGCCGCCGAGCGCATTGGTGAAGAAATGCGTGCCCACGTAGCGGTCCATCGCGAGCAGGCCCAGCGTCACGGTGAGAATGGGGAAGGCGGCGACGATCAGCACGTTCGCGATCAGCGACGTCCAGGTGAATACCGGCATGCGCATCATCTTCATGCCCGGCGCGCGCATCTTGAGTATGGTCGTTATGAAATTGACACCGCTCAAGGTCGTTCCGACGCCCGCCACCTGCAGCGCCCAGATGTAGTAATCCACCCCGACGCCCGGGCTGTAGTGCAGCTCCGACAGCGGTGGATAGGCGAGCCAGCCGGTGCGCGAGAAATTGCCGATGGCGAGCGAGACGTTGACCAGCATGGCGCCGGCGGCGGTCAGCCACAGGCTGAGGTTGTTCATCAGCGGGAACGCGACATCCCGCGCGCCGATCTGCAGCGGCACGATGCAGTTCATCAGTCCGATGATGAACGGCATCGCCATGAAGAAGATCATGATCGTGCCGTGGGCGGTGAAGATCTGATCGAAGTGTCCCGGCGGCAGATAGCCCATGTTGCTGCCGTAGGACAGCGCCTGCTGGGTGCGCATCATGATGGCATCGGCGAAGCCGCGCAGCAGCATCAGTCCCGCCAGGATCAGATACATGATGCCGATCTTCTTGTGATCGACCGACGTCAACCACTCCGTCCACAGATATTTCCACTTGCGGAAGTAGGTGATGGCCCCGAGGGTCGACAGGATGACGAGCGCCAGCAGGCCGACCCCGAACATGATGATCGGGTTGGTGTAAGGAATGGCGCTGAGAGTCAACTTGCCGAACATTCAATCTCTCCCGATGGGGCCCATTTCCCCGCCCGACGTGATGGTGGTGGCCTTCATCGCCAATGGCCCGCCCGGCGCCAGTCTGCCGTTGAGAATCTGCGCGAACAGATCCGGATTGACGTGTCCATAGTAGGTGACCGGCACGTCCGAGCTCGGCTTGTCGAGGGCGAGATATTCCGTGTCGTTCAGGGTCCGGGTGGAGGATCCGGCCTTCGCCAGCCATCGCTTGTAGTCGCTCTCGGACATGGCCTTGACATTGAACACCATGCCCGAGAACCCGCCGCCGCTGAAGTTGGCGGAGATGCCCCGGTAGGTGCCCGGGGCGCTCGCCACCAGATTGTCGGCGGTCTGCATGTTGGCCATGGCATAGATCTGGCTGCCGAGCCGCGGGATGAAGAACGAGTTCATCACCGTGGCCGAGGTGATGTGGAACACCACCGGCACGCCGACCGGCATCGCCACCTCGTTGACCGAGGCGATATTGTGATTCGGGTAGATGAACAGCCACTTCCAGTCCATCGCCACCGCCTCGATGTGCACCGGCTTGACGTTCGAGAGGATGGGCCGGAACGGACTCAGCTGATGGGAGCTGCGCCAGGCGATCACGGAGAGAATGCAGACGATGGCGATCGGGATGCCCCACATCGTCAGCTCGATCTTGGTCGAATGGCACCAGTCCGGCTCGTACCTCGCCTTCGTGTTGGAAGCGCGGTAGTGCCAGACGATGAACAGCGTCAGCACGATCACCGGCGCCACCACCAGCAGCATCAGGCCGATGGCCGTATCGATGATCCATTTTTCCGCCACGCCGATCGGGCCCGCCGGATTGAGCACGGCCCATTGACAGCCGGAGAGCAGCAGTGTGGCCGAGAACGGCAGAATGAGCCGGAGTAACCGTGATCGAGAGGTGCGCTTCATGGGGGGCGGAGACCAGCGATACTTTTAACCCGCGAAGCATGGCGGCTCCGCCTGCGGCAAATCCTTAGTGCTCCCTGAAAGATGCTTAAAGTTTCTTAATTATCACGACAAAGGATTGCGATTGCCGGTAGCTTTCGCGTTTGGGGCAATTCAGGCACGGCCGGCGTCACACCTCAAACGCCGCCGACATGGCCTCGTCTTCGCTCCAGCGCGCACCGATCTGCATCAGCTCGGTGAGCTGCTCGGGCGGCAGGCCGGCGCGCAGGCGCGCGAGAATGCCCGCCTCGATGCTGCGCTTCGCGGGACTGCGACCGGCGAACTCCGCGGAAAAGAACGCATGCGCGTAGCCAATGAACTGCGCGGCGCGCTCCAGATGGTTCTGTCGCGCGGCGATTTCCGCCAGATGCTGCATGCCGCCGGCCAGCAGCACCGTGTCGAGCTCGCTCTCCTCGGTCAGCGGCAGGCCTTCGCGCAGCGCAGCGCTCGCTTCCTCGATCGCGCCGCGCGCGATCAGATAGCCCGCCAGGTTGCACAGCGCGTGGCCGAGCAGTCCCGTCCGCCGCGCCACCCGGCACAGCTCGCTCACCTCGCGCGCCAGCGCGATCGCCTCTTCGATGCGCCCCTCGGCAAACTGCACCTCGGCCTTGTAGATCAGCGCCCGCCAGACCCAGAAATCCGCCTGAGAGTGCTGGCCGACCGCAAGCGCCTGATCGAGCCGCGCACGCGCCTGCGCATACTGTCCGGCCACGGTATGCGCGATCGCGACATTCGTCAGGCACAACGCGTAGCTCTTCGGTTGCGCGCCCGCGGTCAGCAGCCCGCGCCCCTCCTCCAGCGCCGCGAGCCCCTCGCTCAGCGCGCCGGTGCGCACGAGGTTCAAGCCGAAGAACGCGAGCGCACGGGCCAGTTCGATCGGCTCGCTCGCTTCCCGAAACAGCGCCACGGCGCGCCGCAGCGCTGGCACCGCGCGCCCGCGCGGCTCGCCGGTCGAGAGAAAGGCGTAGCCGTACCACAGACGCGCTTCGATCGCCTTCGGTGTCTCGGGCCCGAGCGACGCAGTGGCCCGCTCCAGGCGTGAGCGGCCCTCCTGCATCAGGGACAGCAGGTACCACAGCAGATATGACGATGCCGCGAGCTCGATCCCGAGCGCCGGATCGCCGTCCGGGGCGAACGCCCAATCGAGCGCGACGCGGACGTTGTCGATCTCCGGCCCCAGCTTCTCCAGCCACTCGATCGAGGGCATACGCTCCCAGACGGTGAGCGCATCGTTCAAGTGGGTGTGAAAATGCCGGGCATGCAGCCGTGCGAGCGGGCCGAATTCGCCGCTGTCGGCAAGCTTTTCCATGGCGTAGGCGTGGGTCGTCTCGAGCAGCCGGTAGCGCCGCTCGGCACCGGAGGTATCCGCCACCACGAGCGACTTATCCACCAGCTCGGCGATGCGGCCGACCACTTCCCACTCCGCAAGCGCCGTATCGGCCACGACCCGCCCGGCCGCCTCGAGCGTGAAACTGCCGGCGAACACCGCCAGCCGGCGCAGCACGATGCGATCGGGCTCCGAGAGCAGCCGATGGCTCCAGTCCAGCGTGGCGCGCAGCGTCTGATGGCGCGGCAGGGCCGTGCGACGCCCGCCGGTGAGCACGTGGAAGCGCAGATCGAGCCGCTGCGCCAGGCCGTCGATGCCGAGCGCGGCCGAGCGCGCGGCCGCCAGCTCGATCGCAAGCGGTATGCCGTCGAGGCGCCGGCAGATCATGGCCACCGTCGCGGCATTGCGCTCATCGAGCGTGAAGCGGGAATCGGCGGCACGCGCCCGCGCCACGAACAGGCGCACCGCGGCATGACGCTCGGCGGCCGCCAGCCCGGTGGCGTCCTCGGCGGGGAACTCCAGCGGCCGCAGCCGCAGCGTGCACTCGCCCTCGATCCCGAGCGGCTCCTGACTGGTGGCGAGCATGCGCAGCTGCGGGGCGGCATGCAACAACGCCTCGGCCTCGCGGGCCGCCGCGCCGATCAGGTGCTCGCAATTATCGAGCACCAGCAACAGCCGCCTGCCGCGCAGCGCCGCCGCCAGCCGCTCGCCCGTCCAGCGAGTCGCGCCGCTTTGCAGCCCGAGCGCCCCGTGCACCGCGCTCGTCACCAACTCCGGGTCGGTGAGCGGGGCGAGCTCGGCGAGCCATACCCCGTCCGCAAACTCCGCGAGCGAGGCGCGGGCGGCCTCGAGCCCGAGGCGCGTCTTGCCGATGCCGCCGGTCCCGACCAGCGTCACCAGCCGGTTGTGCCGCAGGAGCTCGCGCACCGTGATCAGCTCGGCCTCACGACCGATGAAATCCGACACCGCGGCCGGCAGATTGGTTGGGATCGTCGAGCGCTCGTCGGCAGCGCCGCCGGGCACTCGCTCGCCGCCCACCACCGTCACCTCGCCCACGAAGCGATAGCCACGCAGCGGCACGGTGACGATGAGATTGCGGTCCGCGCCGAGCGCCTTGCGCAGCGCCGAAATCTGGACCTGGATGTTGCTTTCCTCGACGACGATGCCCGGCCAGGCGCGCGCCAGCAGCTCTTCCTTGCTGACGAGCTCGCCGCCGGCCTCGATCAGCACCAGCAGGACGTCGAAGGCGCGCGATCCGAGCGTGACCAGCTGATCACCGGCACGCAGCTCGCGCTGCAGCGGAAACAGTCGAAAACGCCCGAACTCGAGGCAGGTCGCACCTCGCCCAATACCGTGCATCAGTATTCCCGGTCCAAGATTGAGTTCGGGATAGCGCACCGGCTCGCGGATCCCTGATGACAGAAATTATAACGCAAGTCCGACCGGCCCTGGCGCCTCACCGGCCGTCCACGGCGCTTTGACTCCGGCCCACGACGGCGGTATGGTAGCGCTATCATCCCAAGACCGCGATCCACAGGGGGTCCGCCATGCTCACGTTGCGCAAATCTCTCACCCTCGTCCTGCTGCTGCTCGGCGCATGCGCAACCGCCTGGGGCGCGGCCCCGGCGCCATACCGCAATTTCAAAGTCACGGTCTACATCCCGGTGCAGATCGTGAAACGGATGGCGAAGGATCCGGCATGGATGCGCTCGAGCTGGCGGACCATCAGCAGCCGCCTGCACGTCGACAAGGTATTCATCGAGAGTTACCGCGCGGGCGACTGCGCCACCGGCCAGGAGCTCGAGCGCGTGAAGAGGTTCTTCGTGCGTCACGGCGTGGCGGTGGCCGGCGGCATGGCGATGCTCGGACCGGGCGGCAATGGCCAGTTCAATACGCTCGATTACGCCCTGCCGCAGGATCGCGCGCTGGCCAAGCGCATGTCGGCGCTCACGGCGCGGCATTTCAACGAGTTCATCCTCGATGATCTTTATTTCTACAATACCAAGAGCCTGGCTGACATCGCCGCCAAAGGCACGCTGTCCTGGTCCGCCTACCGCATGCGGACCATGGACGAGGTGTCGCGCAATTTGATCCTGGGACCGGCCAAGGCCGCCAATCCCAAGGTCAAGGTGATCATCAAGTTCCCGAATTTCTATCCGTCGTTCCAGGAAATGGGCTTCGACCTGAAGAACGAGCCGAAGATCTTCCCGGAGATCTGGACCGGCGACGAGACACGCTACGCGCCCACCACGGATCAGCAGCTGCTGCCCTACGAGAGCTACGAGATCTTCCGCTACTTCGAGAACATCGCCCCGGGGCGCGACGGCGGCGGCTGGGTCGACCCGATCGCGATGCACTACCTGGACCGCTACGCCGAGCAGCTCTGGGACACCATCCTCGCCAAGGCCCCGGCGATCAACCTGTTCGAATACTCCAATCTGCTGCAGACCGCCAACCCGAAGAATCGCGCGGCGTGGCAGTACCTGCCGACCACGTTCAACTACTTCCAGATGCTCAAGCAGTGCTGCGGCCTGCCGGGCACGCCGGGGTACAAGCGCCCGCGGCTCGCCAATGTCGCGGCCTACGCGCTGCGCAAGGTCGATCGGGTCGCCGGGAGCCTCGGACAGCCGGTCGGACTGGCCACCTACCGGCCGCTCGACTCCAGCGGCGAGGACTTCCTGCCCGAGATGCTCGGCATGATCGGCATTCCGATCGAAATGTACCCGCATTGGCCGCACGCGAAGACCGTGTTCCTCACCGAGGCGGCGCGCCAGGATCCGCACATCGTCCAGGAAATCGCGGCGCATCTGCGCGCCGGGGATCACGTGATCATCACCTCGGGCCTGCTGCGCGCGCTGCAGAACCACGGTTTCGGTCAGATCAGCGCCATGCGCGTCACGCACTCGATCGTGGCACCGACGCGCTACGTGGCCGGGTTCGGCTTCGGAGCCGGCACTTACATCGGCAGGAGCCGTCCGATTCTCTTCCCCTTGATTCATTTCTTCACCAACGGCGCATGGGCCGTGGTACGCGGCCTCGACGATCAGGGCGGTGTGCCGCTGCTGCTGATGGAGCGCTACGGCAAGGGCGAGCTGTACGTGCTCGATGTGCCGGACGAGCAGAACGATTTCTACTCGCTGCCGCAGCGGGTCCTCGATGCGTTGCGCGGCTACCTCACACAAGGGATGCCCGTGCGGCTCGACGGACCGGCCAAAGTGAGCCTGTTCGAATACGGCAACGGGACGTTCGTGGTGGAGTCCTACCGCAACCACCCCGTGGCAGTGCGCATCACCGGGGGCTTCGCCCAGATGAAGAACCTGACCAACGGCGTGGTCTCGGGCGGCAACCCGGTGCGAACGGTACTGTCGTTCGCTCACCGCCCGGCCGGCCCGCGCCAGTACAGCTACGAGCTGCGTATCGAGCCGCACAGCTTCATGGCGTTCCGCGAGCGCAGCTAGACCCGGCGCGTCGGCCGCGGCGCAGGATTTTCCCCTAGGCGCACCGGCAGGATGCCCGTGCGCCTGCTGCCCCCGAGACGCCTGCGCGGCGTTGCGGGCCGCCGGCGACCCTTGCACGGATGCTACAGTGCGCCGATGAGTCTCTCCCTCGTCATTTTCGACCTCGACGGCACACTGATCGACAGTGCCGCCGACTTGGCGCACGCGGTCAACGGCGTGCTGGCGGATTTCGGCGCCGCACCGCTGACGATCCCGGCCGTGCGCGCCATGATCGGCGATGGCACGACCAAGCTGATCGAGCGGGCGCTTGCGGCGCGAGCGCTCGCGGACGCCGACCTCGCGGGCGCGCACCACAGGTTCATGGAGCGCTACGCGGCCGAACCGCTGCGCGCGACCACCGTCTACCCGGGAGTTCGCGCCGGGCTCGAGCTGCTGCGCGAGCGTTCGCTGCGTCTGGCGGTGTGCACCAACAAAACCGCGCAGCTCGCGCAGACGATCCTCGAGCGGCTGGAGCTGGCGGATTTCTTCGCACGCATCATCGGCGGCGATTCGCTTCCCTATCGCAAACCCGACCCGCGCGTGCTGCAGGCGCTGCTCGCGAGCTTCGCGGCGGCTCCGCGCGATGCGCTCATGGTCGGAGACAGCGAGGTGGACGCCGAGACCGCGCAGGCGGCCGGTGTTCAAATGGTGCTGATGCGCTACGGTTACCGGCGCGGCCCGATCGAGGACATTCCCTGCCTCGCCGCGCTCGAACACTTCGCGGTGCTGCCGGAGCTCATCGCCTCGCTCCCGGTCTGACCGCCCGGAACGATCCAGCGCCGCGCGCGCCTCAGGACACGCCCGGCTGGCCGAAAAACACCAGCGTCTCGTAGGGAAACGTGACCCGCCCTTCTCGCTCATGGCGCTCGAACGCCGCGCG
>JAJYFU010000013.1 GCA_021790795.1 Pseudomonadota bacterium | reverse complement strand
GCGATGCAGAAACATTAACCTTCTGATATGGAGTGCCCAATCTTGAACTGGCTTCACGACATATCCTATCTGTTCGGCGGCGCTTTCCTCGCCAATGCCGTTCCGCACTTCGTCAGCGGCATGATGGGACGGGCCTTTCAGAGTCCCTTCGCCAAACCGCCAGGCCAGGGCCTTTCCTCTTCGACCATCAACGTGCTTTGGGGATTTGCGAACTTCGTCTTCGCTTACCTCCTCATCGCTTGCGTCGGAAATTTCAATTTCCACGCCGCAGATCAGGTCATCGCCGCTGGTGCGGGCGTCCTGTTGATGGGCATATTCTCCGCGCGGCACTTTGGGCGATTCCACGGTGGCAATTCGCCTGCGCACTCGTGATCGTATGGTCAATGCCCCTTCTTCTGGAACAAACGCCTCTGGAGAAGCCGCGGAAGTCGATCGACTCGATTCCTCCGACTAGAAAATTACCGCTGCCGTACTGTTCGGTGGGCTGCCCGCGCAACTCGAAGCGACCATCGTCAATGTCTCACTATCGCACTTGGCGACGGACCTGCGTACCCGCATTTCGACAATCCAATGGGTCACGTCGTGGATGCGCAGGCCCGGGCCGCCTTGGAGAGCTGCAACGGATACTGCTCGCAGGCGACGCGGTACCTGGGGGTCGGTGAGCGCATTCTTTCCCGCCTCGTGTAGGCGCTCCGCAGGTCCGGGCTGCCGGGAGACCGGACGTCCCAGGATGAGGATGCGCAAAGTCCCGAGGCGGCGGAATAATCCCGCCCCGAGCCCGGTCCTTATCGATCTTGACCGCCGGACGTGGCCTATCCCCGTTGGCGGGCTGGAATGTTCCTTTGGAGATATTCCAGGCATCACGGCCTGTGCTCTTAAATGAAAGCCAAGAATCGCCGCAGCTCCGGTAGCGCATGGAATTCTTGCCGATCTTCGTGGATATCCGCTTGCGCCCCTGCCTCGTGGTGGGCGGCGGCGAGGTCGCCGCACGCAAGGCGGAATTGCTGCTGCGGGCGAACGCCGCCGTCACGGTGGTGGCACCCGAGCTCTGCGGAAGTCTCGTGCAGGATCGCGACGCGGGAAGGATCAGCCACCGCGCCCGCGTATTCCAACCGAGCGACCTCGAGGGCAGCGCGCTGGTCATCGCTGCCACCGATGACGAGGCCCTCAATGGCGAGGTTTCCGGGTTGTGCCGGAAGTGTGCGATTCCAGTGAACGTGGTCGACGCGCCTGAGCTTTGCAGCTTCATCGTGCCCTCCATCGTCGATCGATCCCCGGTGATCGTGGCTGTGTCATCCGGCGGGGCCTCGCCGGTTCTCGCGCGCATTGTGCGCACCAAGGTGGAGACGCTGCTGCCGGCTTCCTATGGCAAGCTGGCCGCGCTGGCGGAGGGCTTCCGGGAGCGCGTCAAGCGCCGATTCTCGGACTTGGCGCAGCGCCGCCGATTCTGGGAAGACGTGCTGCAGGGCCCGGCGGCTGAGATGATGCTGACAGGAAGGGAGCAGGCGGCGAGACTCGCCGTCGAAGTGGCGCTGCAGCGGGACACGCCATCGTCGTTGTCGGTGGGCGAAGTGTATCTGGTTGGCGCAGGTCCCGGCGATCCAGACCTGCTGACTTTCCGCGCCCTGCGTCTGATGCAGCAGGCCGATGTGGTGGTCTACGACCGGCTGGTGGCGCCGGCAATTCTCGAACTCGCGCATCGCGGCGCGGAGCGCATCTATGTCGGTAAGGCGCGATGCGACCACAGCCTGCCGCAGGACGAGATCAACCAGATTCTGGTACGCCTTGCCCGCCAGGGCAAGCGGGTCCTGCGCCTCAAAGGCGGCGATCCCTTCATTTTTGGGCGCGGCGGTGAAGAGGCGGATGCGCTGGCCGAAAAGGGCATTCCGTTCCAGATCGTGCCGGGTGTCACGGCGGCGTCGGGCTGTGCGTCCTACGCAGGTATTCCGCTGACCCATCGAGATTATGCCCATAGCTGCGTTTTCGTTCCGGGTCATCTCAAGGACGGCGGTGATCTCGACTGGCGCGCACTGGCCCAGCCCCGTCAGACCGTCGTGGTCTATATGGGCCTGCACGCTCTCGAGTCGATCTGTCAGCGGCTGATCGGCGCAGGGCTTTCGGCCGAAACGCCCGCCGCGCTGGTGCAGGACGGCACTACGCAGAGCCAACGGGTGCTGATCGGTGATCTGGCAAGCTTGCCCACCAGGGCCGCCGAATTCCGGATGCGGCCGCCGTCGCTCCTCATCATCGGGGAGGTGGTCAGGCTCCACGAGCGGCTCGCCTGGTTCGAGGGCGCAGATACCGCAGAGGGTACAGCGCTCAAAGCGGTCGGATAGGCGCTGTTACCCGGCGCCGCGCACCAGCGCACTGAACCTCTTGTACGGGACGAAAAGACCACAGCCCATCAGCCGGCCGGAGCCGACGCCTTCGGCCATCAGCGCAAGCGAATCGCGCGGCGCAAGTCCCGCGACCATCACGCTGCGCGTGCAAAGCCAGCCGTTCGGGCTGGCCACCTGCCGTTTCTTGCCGCACATGATCTTCGGCGGTACGGGTCCAAGTGCATCGATCGCCCGTGCCACCCGATCGAGGAAGGCGTCCTCATCACCGGTCTCATCAATGACATGCTGGGCGTAGAGCGTATCCGACGGCGTAAGCGAATGGACCCTGGGCTCCCCGACGGTCAACGGGAACCCGCCAATTTCCAGCGTCTTGCCTGAAAGGGCGCTCGCGTCTTCGAGCCGTACCAGCGGCAGGCGCAATACCAGACGTGCCCGTCTGGAAAGGTAGATGAGAGCGCCCTTGCCGTCGTCGCGCTGCCAGCCGTTACCCGACTCGACCCCCAGAGCCAGACGCAAACCGGCGCTGCGCACCGATGCAAGCCAGGCCAGCTTTTCAATCACCGCCCGTGAAAGGACGGCAGTGTAATCGAGCGGAATCGCCCGGCCGGAGAGCGCGAACGCCAGATCGGCCGCCGTGCAGGCGGCGCCTCTGGCGTCTCCATCATCGTCGTTCCAGTAATGCGACCGCACACAACAAGGTTTCCTGGCCGGTCGCGCATCGTATATATCCCGTCGGAGATACACCGTGCCGCGCCAGCATATCCCATCTGCGCGATATCACCCGCCGCCGCTCGCGCCTAGAGTTCCTTTCGGATTCCGTAGTTTCGTGGCTTCGCGTGCGGCGAACGGGATTCGGAGTCCGTGAGCAGGTCAGAACAGACAACACGCGACACGAGACAATGAGCCCGAAAACCCCTGAAACACCCATGCTGGACCAGCTTGAAAGCGGCCCGTGGCCCAGTTTCGTCTCGGGCCTCAAGCGTCTGGCCAACGCCGAGGACAAGCCTTACGCCGGCATGATGAAAGACCTGCTCGGCCAGCTCGAGCGGTCCTACGAAACCAAGCGCGGCTATTGGAAGGGCGGCACGGTGGGCGTGATCGGCTACGGCGGCGGCGTCATCCCCCGCTTCAGCGAATTGCGCGGCGCGGACGGCACGCCCGAATTTCCGCAGGCGGCAGAGTTTCACACTCTGCGCATCATGCCGTCGCCGGGCATGCACTACACCACGGACGCGCTGCGCAAGATCTGCGAAGTCTGGGAGAAGTATGGCTCCGGCCTGATTGCCCTGCACGGCCAAAGCGGCGACATCATGCTGCAGGGATGCAGCAGCCGTAACGTTCAGCCCTGCTTCGACGAGCTGAACGAGTTGGGCTACGACCTGGGCGGCGCCGGGCCGGCCGTGCGCACCTCGATGTCCTGCGTGGGGCATGCCCGCTGCGAGCAGTCCTGCTACGACGAGATCCGCGCGCACACTCAGATCATCAATGCCTTTCTGGACGACATGCATCGTCCGGCGCTGCCCTACAAATTCAAGTTCAAGTTCTCCGGCTGCCCGAACGACTGCATGAACGCGATCCAGCGCGCTGACATGGCGGTGATCGGCACTTGGCGCGACGATATCCAGGTCGACCAGGACGAGGTGCGCAAGTTCGTGGCCATGCACGGTCGTCAGGCGATGATCGACAACGTCGTCACCCGCTGCCCGACCCGCTGCGTCTCGCTGAAGGATGACGAAACTGTCGTCATCGATAACCGCAACTGCGTGCGCTGCATGCATTGCATAAACGTCATGCCTAAGGCGCTGCGTCCAGGCAAGGACCGGGGCGTCACGATTCTTCTCGGCGGCAAGCGTACGCTAAAAATCGGGGATCTCTTCGGTACCGTGATCGTGCCGTTCATGAAGCTGGACAAGGATGAGGATTTCCGCAAGCTGCAGGCGCTGACTCAGAGCATCATCGACTTCTTCGCCGAGAACGCCCTCGAGCATGAGCGTACCGGTGAGATGATCGAGCGGATCGGCTTTGCCAACTTCCTCGAGGCTGTCGGTCTCGAGCCCGATCCGAGCATGGTGCTGCATCCGCGCACCAACCCCTATGTCCGCACCGACGGCTGGGACGAGGAAGTCGCCAAATGGAATGCGCGCAAAGGCTCACAAGATACGGAGGGCCTTTGATGAGCGGTCCCGCAAAGCCGCGCATGCCGATTGAGAGCGGCGTTCCGGATGCCTTCCAGTTCATGCATCCGATCCTGAATAAGAACTACGGCAAGTGGAAATGGCACGAGCGTCCCCGTGCGGGTGTCCTGCACCATGTGGCCGAGAACGGCGAGCAAGTGTGGACCGTGCGAGCCGGAACGCAGCGACAGATGGATGTCTTTACGGTCCGCAAGCTTTGCGACATCGCCGATGCGTATGCCGATGGCTACGTCCGTTTCACCATCCGCAGCAATATCGAGTTCATGGTCGGAGACGAGGCCAAGGTTGCTCCGCTGATCGCGGCCCTCGACGCCGCGGGCTTCCCCGTCGGGGGCACCGGCAATTCGGTCCGCGCAATCTCCCATACCCAGGGCTGGCTTCATTGCGACATTCCGGGCACCGATGCATCGGGAGTGGTCAAGGCGCTGATGGACGAGCTGCACGAGGAATTCGCCAACGAGCGGATGCCGAATCGCGTGGGTATCACCACCTCGTGCTGTGAGGTCAACTGCGGCGGCCAGGGCGACATTGCGGTCAACATCCAGCACACCAAACCGCCCAGGATCAATCACGACCTGGTGGCTAATATCTGCGAGCGTCCGGTCGTGGTGGCGCGCTGTCCGGTGGCGGCGATCAGGCCCGCCGTCGTCAATGGCAAGCCGACGCTGGAGGTCGACGAGACGAAATGCGTCTGCTGTGGCGCCTGTTACCCTCCGTGTCCGCCGATGCAGATCAATGATCCGGAGCATACGAAGATCGCCGTCTGGGTGGGAGGGAAGCACTCCAACGCCCGCAGCCGACCGATGTTCCACAAGCTCGCGGTGGCCGGTCTGCCCAACAATCCGCCGCGCTGGCCGGAAGTGTCCGCCGTGGTGAGGAAGATCCTGCGCGCCTATCAACAGGACGCCAGGGAGTGGGAACGCATTGGCGAGTGGATCGAGCGCATCGGCTGGCCGCGCTTCTTCGAGCTGACAGGCCTGCCTTTCACGCCCTACCACATCGATGACTGGCGCGGCGGCCGTGCGAGCCTGAACGCCTCGGCGCACATCCGCCTTTCGGCCGGCACCGGGGACGGACGATGAAGTTCGGAATACTCGTCAACGAGGGGCCCTATCAGCATCAGGCGTCCGACTCGGCCTATCAGTTCGCCGTGGCGGCATTGGCAAAAGGTCACGAAATCTATCGCGTATTCTTCTATAACGATGGCGTCAACAACGCGAACAAGCTGACCGAGCCCCCGCAGGACGACCGCAACGTGACGCGCCAGTGGTCGACACTGGCCGCGCAGCATGACATCGATCTGGTGGTGTGCGTGGCAGCGAGCCTGCGCCGGGGCATCAAGGCCGAGATTCTGGCGCCAGGCTTTCACATCTCCGGTCTCGGCCAGTTGATCGAGGCCGGCATCGAGGCGGACCGGGTGCTGGTCTTCGGCGACTGAGGAAGAAGCGAGAATGAGCGACACGCAAGACGAGGGCCGCGGCATCCCGAAGGTCAAGCGGTTCATGTTAGTCAACCGCAAGGCGCCGTACGGCACCATCTACGCGCTGGAGGCATTGGAAGTCGTGCTGATCGCCGCGGCGTTTGATCAGGATGTAAGCCTGGTGTTCGTGGACGACGGGGTCTACCAGATCAGGAAGGGGCAGCAGACCAAGGATATCGGCCAGAAGAATTTTTCGCCCACGTACCGGGCACTCGGGGACTACGACATAGAAAAGCTGTATGTGGAGCGGGAATCACTCGAGGCGCGTGGCCTCGCGGCGGACGATCTTCTGGTTCCGGTGCAGGTGCTCGGCGCCGTCGAGCTCGGCGCATTGATGGACGAGCAGGACGTCGTCTTCAGCTTCTGAAAGGGTTTCGCGATGGCTGTTTTGCATACGACCAATAAATCTCCGATGCAGACGCGCGATCTGGAATCCTGTCTGCGTCTCTCGCGCCCCGGCTCCGGCATCCTTCTGATGGAGGATGCGGTCTATGGCGCGCTGAAGGAGACTGCGGCGGGGACCATGTTGTCCAAAACAACGAAGGACAAGCGGATTTATGTGCTCGGACCCGATTTGGCGGCTCGGGGCTTCACGCCGGAGGAGGTGGTTCCGGGCGTCGAGGTGGTCGATTACGGCGGCTTCGTCGATCTGGCGGTTAAATATCATCATGTTCAGGCGTGGGTCTGACGTGTTACGGATTTGACGACATCTCAGGTATGGGCCTGTCAGGAGCAGAAACATGACGGCAGCAGTGGCCATAAAAGATAGCGAAGTGGCGGTCGACGAGGAGGGCTATCTGGTCAATCTCGCCGATTGGAATGAGGAGGTCGCGAATGCGATGGCGGCCGAGGACAACATCGCGCTCACGGAGAATCATTGGGAAGTGATCAATTTCCTTCGCGACTATTATGCGGAATATCAGGTCGCGCCCGCGATCCGTGTGCTGACCAAGGCGATCGGCAAGAAACTCGGGCCCGAAAAGGGAAACAGCAAGTATCTCTACGAGCTCTTTCCCTACGGTCCGGCCAAGCAGGCCTGCCGCTATGCCGGTTTGCCGAAGCCGACGGGCTGCATTTGATCGGCGGATAGCGGTGCCGGGGGGCGGTAGCCGTCGGGACGGGTCGGCGGCTGGGCGCTGCGAATGCAGGTGGCGGACACCCCGAGGCTGTACGTCATGTCGGTCATAACCGTGACCTACGCGCTTCTGCTCTACACGGCGATGGCGACATTCGTTGTCGGCGTGAGCTACAGGGTGTTCATGTATGCGCGTGCACCGGCGCCGTTGAGGATCCCGACCATGCCGGCTCCGATGACGCGCACCGGCGTCGTCTTTCGCGTGGCGCGGGAGGTTGGGCTGTTCGAAAGCCTTTTCAAGTCCAACAAATGGACCTGGATCTTCGCAGTGATGTTCCACCTCGGACTGTTGCTCGAGGTACTGCGCCACCTGCGATTTTTCATTCAGCCGATCTGGTTCTGGGTGGTGCTGATTCAACCGTTCGGGGTCTATGGCGGAATGCTCATGGTGGCGGGGATTGTGGGTCTTCTCGGACGCCGGCTCCTCTTGGCGCGGGTGCGTTATCTCAGCGATCCTTCCGACTACCTGATGCTGTTTCTGCTGCTGGGGATAGGCCTTTCGGGGTTCGCGGTCCGGCTTGTCGATCACACCGACATCGTCTCGTTCAAAGCCTTCGTGCTGGGTCTGCTTTATTTCCACTGGCGGCCGCTCCCGGTCAATCCCCTTCTCCTGACGCACCTGACTTTGGTGTCGCTGCTGCTGATAGTGTTTCCGTTCAGCAAGCTGCTTCATGCGCCGGGCGTGTTCTTTAGCCCCACGCGCAACCACGTGGACGATGCGCGTGAACAACGGCACCTGGCGCCCTGGGCGGCGCAGCTCGAGCGCGGCGGCAGCGAGGTGTAGCGTGGCGAAGACCGACTTCGAGATTCCCGTGATCGGGGACTATCTGCAGACGCCCGATCTGCATCCCGGTGCGATGGCCAAGAGCGCTCCGTTCAAGGCCGCGGCGAAGCATCAGCAGGCGCTCGGGTTTCCGGGGGAGCTGGTCGAGAATTGGGAGGAGCTGGCGGTTGCGAAGCTCGCAGAGCTGCTGAAGAGATACAGGTCGCTGCGGGTTTATCTGGACGCATGCGTCAAATGCGGCGCTTGCACGGACAAATGCCATTTCTTCCTGGGCACGGGCGATCCGAAGAATATGCCGGTCGCGCGACAGGATCTGTTGCGCTGCGTCTATCGGCGGCATTTCACGCTCGCGGGCAGGCTGTTTCCAAGACTGGTCGGCGCGCGTGATCTCGACGCCGACTTGCTCGAGGAGTGGTACCGATATTTCCACCAATGCTCGCAATGCCGGCGCTGCTCGGTGTTCTGCCCGTTTGGCATTGACACGGCGGAAATCTCCATGGCGGCGCGCGAGATTCTGGATGAGATCGGCGTCGGCGAGAAATACTGCAACGAGATCATCGGCAAGGTCCACACCGTGGGCAACAATTTGGGTTTGCCGGCGCCGGCCCTCGCCAACACGCTGGAAGGCCTCGAAGAGGACGTGAAGGAGGACACCGGGGTCGATGTCCGCTTTCCGCTGGATGTCCAAGGCGCCGAGGTTCTGCTCATCGCGCCGTCGGCGGATTTCTTCGCCGAGCCGCACGTCGACGGCCTGATCGGCTATGCCAAGGTCTTCCATCAGGCCGGCATCAGCTGGACGCTGAGCTCCTATGCCTCCGAGGCCGCGAACTTCGCTTTGTTCATCGGCAATTACGCACAGATGCGCAAGGTGGCGCTGCGCATCCGCAAGGCCGCCATCGATCTCGGTGTGAGGCGCATCATCGTGGGCGAATGCGGCCATGCTTGGCGTGTGGCCTACAGCTTCTGGAACACGCTCGCCGGGCCGTTCGATTTCCTCGATCCCCGTTACCCCATACCGCAGCACATCGTCGAATTCACCTACGATCTGATCCGCAGGGGAGTGGTCAAGCTCGACAAGGAAGCCAACGATCACATGAAGCTCACCTTCCACGACTCCTGCAACGTGGCGCGAGCCACGCGCATGGGCGACAGGCCGGGGGGACAATTCGTGCTGCCGCGAGAGGTGATCAAGGCGAGCTGCAATCATTTTTTCGATATGACACCCGAGTCCATCGGAGAGAAGACGTTCTGTTGCGGCGGCGGCGGCGGTCTTCTCACCGACGAGCTGCTGGAGTTGCGCGTCAAAGGCGCGCTTCCGCGCATGCAGGCGTTGCGCGAAGTGCATGAGGAGCATGGCGTCACCCACATGGCGGCGATCTGCGCGATCTGCAAGAGCCAGTTCAGCAAGGTACTGCCCTATTACGGTTTTCCGATGGACACCATCGTGAGCTTGCATCAGCTCGTGAGCAACGCCATCCGAATGGGCATCAATTCATGAGCGCCCAATGCAAACGCGGCGGGGGAATGTGACATGTCCATATCGGCGAAGGAGAAAAGCGTGAAGCCGACGTTCCGCCGGTACCGCGATGGCGATGCGACGCGGGGGTCGTGGCGTGAGGTCATCTTCCAGGCCGGCCATTCTCATAAATGCCCGACCTATGTGCAGCGCACGCCGCCTTGCCAGGGAGGCTGTCCCTCGGGAGAGGACATCCGTGGCTGGCTCGACATCGTACGCGGCCTCGATAAGCCAACCGGCGGGCGGGCCTGGCAGGAATACGCCTTCCGCCGTCTGACCGAAGCCAATCCGTTTCCCTCGGTCATGGGGCGCGTCTGCCCGGCACCATGCGAGAGCGGTTGCAACCGCAACGAAGTGGACGATCATGTCGGTATCAATGCGGTGGAACAGTTCATCGGTGATACCGCGCTCAAAGAAGGATATCGCTTCGATCCACCTGCCAGGGAAACGGGGAAAAGGGTCGCTGTGATTGGCGGTGGTCCGGCGGGGCTTTCGTGCGCCTATCAGCTTCGCCGCCGCGGCCACGAGCCCACCATTCTCGAGGAAAAGGCGAAGCTCGGCGGGATGTTGCGTTACGGCGTGCCGCGCTATCGGGTGCCGGAGGCGATCCTGGACGGCGAAGTCCAGCGGATCCTCGGGATGGGAGTGGCCGTGCGCGTCAATTGCCGCGTCGGCAAGGACGTGAGTCTCGAGGATCTGGCACATGACTACGATGCGGTGTTTTGGGGTATTGGCACGCAGCTTGGCCGCAAGCTACCCATTCCCGGCGCGGATGCGCCCAATTGCATCGACGGCATCGAGTTCCTTCACGCCTTCAGCGCCGGGCGACTGAGCTCGGTGCCGAAGCGCGTCATCGTCATCGGCGGCGGTGATACGTCCATCGACGTCACCACGGTTGCGCGCAAACTCTCCGGCCAGGCTGGCGGGGCTGCCGGCAAGCCTGCCACTTACACTGCCGATATGGTGACGGCGCAGGCGGTCTTTGGCGGCGCGCAAGTTACCCTGACGACGATTTTCCCACTGGCCAATATACAGGCTTCGCCGCGCGAAGTGGCCGATGCGCGTTCGTTGAATGTCGATATCCACGGCGGCGTGATGCCGCTGGAAATCCTGCGGGATGAAAAGGGTCATGCAAGGGGCGTGCGCTACGGGGCTTGCCGCATCGAGAAGAACCTGCCGGTGCGCATCGAAGGCGGCAGGGAATTCGAGCTCGAATGCGATCTGGTGATCTTCGCGGTCGGCCAGAAGGGGAATCTGACGGGACTCGAGGCCCTCAACAACGGGCGCGATGCCATCAGCGCAGGAGGCCTGTTCGAAGTCCCGGGCCATCCCGGTCATTTTGTCGGCGGCGACATCGTCACGCCGCACCTGCTTACGACCGCCATCGGTCATGGCTGGATCGCGGCGGAGGCGATCGACGTCTACCTCGCCGGCGCGGTGCCCGCAAAACGCCCGAAGGTGGACAAGCACCAGTTCGAGTTGATCCAGGCGCTGCGCCATGCCGGGCTCGAACTCACCGACTATAGTCACGAAGCGGTACGCGGCACGTACCAGGCAGGCTTCGCCGTTCACAACTTCGACAATCGCGCTGAGCGCGAGATCATAAAGTCGTCGGAACAATTCCTGGGGCATTTCGCGCCCGAGCCGCGCCTGGAGCGCGAGGAGCGGCGTCTTGCCGAAGTTTTCGCCAATGGCGGCGAGCGTATCAAGACGCCGCTCGAGGAGCAGGCGATCACGGAAGCCAGGCGCTGCATGAGCTGCGGGTTGTGCGTCGAGTGCGACAATTGCGTGGTCTACTGCCCGCAGACGGCGGTGAAGAGGGTGCCGAAGGCAGAGCATGCCATCGGCCGCTATGTCTTCACGGATTACGGCCGGTGCATCGGGTGCCACGTCTGCCACGACGTGTGTCCGACCGGCTATATCCAAATGGGCTTGGGTGAGTAGCCGCGATGGCGGCAATGCATCGCCGGAAGAGAATCTGGACAGTGCAAGGCGCTGGCCCCGAAGGGGCGAGTCCCGCGATGGGGCGAGCGATCCGGCGGATCGTTCCGGCATTGCTGTTTACGCTTGTCGCGGCGTGCACGGGCCGCGTGCCGATGCCAAAAATCCCCGCGGCGAAGGGCGCACATTGCGTTCGTCCGACGCAGTGGATGATCAAGAACCACATGAAGCTGTTGATGCAGCTGCGCTACGAAGCGGTGCATGAGGGGATCCGTCATAAAGCGGAGTCGCTCCCCGGCTGCATAAACTGCCATGTGTCGCGGCTGCCGGACGGGAAATATCCGTCGGTGACGAGCAGGAAGTTCTTCTGCAACGCTTGTCACGAGTACGTAGGGGTGCGCATCGACTGCTTCGAATGCCACACCAATCGGCCGCAGACCGATGGCGCGGTGGTGGCGGAGACGGGCCGGGAATGGGTCCTTGCCGCCGGTGCGTGGAGGCACCGTGCAGCCGTGTCGGGGCGGAAGGCGGATGCCGCGTCGACGGTGTCCGCCGCGCAAGGCAGGCGCTGGAGATCACCGTACCGGAGATCGCATGAGCGATGAGCATGCAGGGCCTGGGGGCGCCGAGAACGACGTCGACGAGGGGCGGCGGCGCTTTCTGGGCGCTGCGGCGGTGAGCGCGCTGGTGCTGGCCCCGGGAGTGAGCCTGATCCGCTACGCCGAAGGTGATGAGCGGAGTACGGCGGGCGCCAGCTCCAAGACCCGCTGGGGCCTGCTGATCGACACCACGAAGTGCAAGCCGTCCTGCACCGCCTGCGTCACGGCGTGTTCATCGTATAACGGCTGGAAGAACGAAGGCCGCCCTACCGACCCGCAATGGATTCGTAAGGTGCAGGTGACGGACCCGAGCACGGGCTTTTCGCGCTCGGTACCGGTGATGTGCCAGCACTGCGCGAACGCGCCCTGCGTTGAGGTCTGCCCCACCGGGGCCTCCTTCAGGCGCGCCGACGGCATCGTGCTGGTCGACCGGCACATCTGCATCGGCTGCCGCTATTGCATGATGGCCTGTCCGTACAAGGCGCGCTCCTTCGTCAGCGAGAACCTCACCAACCAGAAACCCTGGGCTCCGCGCGGCAAGGGCACGGTTGAGGGGTGCACGTTGTGCGTCCCGCGCATCGATGCGGGCAAGATACCGGCCTGCGTGGAGGCCTGTCGGCGCGAAGGCGGCCGGGCGATGACCTTCGGGAATCTGAAGGACCCCGCGAGCGCAATCAGCCGCGCGCTTGCCGAGTATCCTTCGGCGCAATTGCGCGCCGACCTGATGCTCGATACCGGTGTGCATTATCAGGGACTATAGGCGATGAGGGCGATCCATTACCGCGAGATCGACGGGCGCAGCGTCGGGTTTTGGGGCTTGGCGGCACTGCTGGCCGCGTTCATGGCCGCGGGAGTGACGGCGGCGTATTTCATGGCGCACATCGGCCACATCATTACCGGTATGACCAACCAGGTGGTCTGGGGTATGCCGCATGTGTTCGCGGTGTTTCTGATCGTGGCGGCCTCGGGTGCGCTCAATACCGCTTCCATCGCCTCGGTGTTCGGCAGGGTTGCGTACCGGCCGCTGGCGCGCTTGTCCGGGCTCTTGGCCATCGCGCTTCTGATCGGCGGGCTCGCAATCGTGGTGCTTGATCTCGGACGGGCGGATCACCTCGGCGTGGCCCTGACGCATTTCAATTTCCGCTCGATCTTCGCCTGGAACATCTTCCTCTATACCGGCTTCGTGGCGGTGACGGGGTGGTATCTGTGGGTGATGATGGAGCGGCGGCTGAACCGCTACACCCGCATGGTCGGCACCGTCGCTTTCCTGTGGCGGCTGATCCTCACCACGGGCACCGGCTCGATTTTCGGCTTTCTGATCGCCCGTCAGCCGTACGACGAAGCAATCATGGCGCCGTTGTTCGTCATGATGTCTTTCTCCTTCGGGTTGGCGATCTTCATCCTGGTGCTGATGGCGGCGTTCAAGGGCGCGCGGCGGCCGCTGGGTGACGATACCCTGATGCGGCTGAAGAATCTTCTCGGCGTGTTCGCTGCGGGCGTGCTGTACTTCCTGCTCGCCTTCCACATCACCAAACTCTACGAGGCCGCGTTCCGTGGGGCCGAGGCGTTTCTCTTGTGGGACGGCGGGATCTACACTTTTCTTTTCTGGTTCGGGGCGGTCTTTCTGGGCGGGATGTTGCCAATGCTGCTGTTCTGGTTGCCGCAGACACGCCGCTCGCGCGCCGCGGCCGGCTGGGGATCGGCGTCGGTCGTCGTGGGAGGGCTTGCGCTCATGTATGACATCATCATCGGCGGCCAGGCCTGGCCGCTCTCGATCTTCCCCGGCATGAAGGTTTCCAGCTCCTTCTACGATGGGGTAGTGAACTCCTATTCCCCGAGCCTCCCGGAGTGCGCACTCGCTCTCGGCGGGTGCGCACTGGCTCTGTTCATCATCCTCTTCGCGCTGAAACTCCTGCCGTTCCTCCCCGAGAGTCTTGCAGACGAAGGCGTCGTCGAATCCGACATGGGGTCCGCCAAACCCAAGGCGGCCGCCGGCGCGGCCTGAGGAAGGCGCCCGAATCATGCCGCAGGTAATGATCAGCGCCGTCCACAAATCGTCGGGCAAGACGACCGTGAGCTTGGGTCTGTGCCGCGCGTTGGCCGTGCGCGGGACCCGGGTGCAGCCCTTCAAGAAGGGTCCAGATTACATCGATCCGATGTGGCTCACCGAGGCGGCGGGCCGGCCCTGCCACAATCTCGACTTCCGCGCCATGACCCCGATCGAGATCAAGGCGCGCTTCGTTCGCCATGCGCGGGACGCGGATATCGCACTCGTCGAAGGCAACAAGGGGCTGCACGACGGAATGGATTTGCAGGGCAGTGACAGCAATGCCGCGCTGGCGCAACTGCTCGGACTACCGGTGGTGCTGGTGGTGGACACGCAGGGGATGACGCGCGGGATTGCGCCGCTCATCCTCGGGTTTCAAGCTTTCGCACCGCAGGTGCGCATCGCGGGGGTGATCCTCAACAAGGTGGCGAGCGCGCGCCACGAAGAAAAACTGCGCGCGCCGGTCGAGCATTACACTGACGTTCCGGTGATCGGCGCCATCGCGCTGCAGCCGTCCATGGCGATTACCGAGCGCCATCTGGGCCTGATGCCGACGTGCGAGACACGGAACGCGGAACAGGTGATCGCTCGCATTGCGCAGACCGTGGGCGCGGCGGTGGACCTGCCCAGATTGACGGAGATCGCCGCGCTGGGAGGACCACCGTCGGTGCCCGCCGCGCCCGCGCGCGCACCGGCCGGCCGCTGCGATGTGCGCATCGGAATCGCGCGCGATGCGGCGTTTGGCTTCTACTACGCTTCGGATCTGGAGGCGCTCAGGGAGGCCGGAGCGGAACTGGTGGAATTCAACACGCTGCGCGATCCGCATTTGCCTGAAGTCGACGGCCTGTTCATCGGCGGTGGTTTCCCGGAAACCCATCTCGATGCGCTGCAGTCCAACGCACGCCTGCGCCGGGAGCTGCGCGCCGCCATCGAGGCCGGGCTGCCGGTCTATGCCGAATGCGGCGGTCTGATGTATCTGTGCCGTCGCATCAGCTGGCAGGAGCGCAGAGTCGAGATGGTCGGCGCGATCCCGGCCGACGTGGTCATGAGCCGGCGCCCGGCAGGCCACGGTTATGTCCGGCTGCGCGAGACCGGCAAGGGACCCTGGCCAGGTGCAGGCGCGCAATTCGATGCGCACGAGTTCCATTATTCGACGTTGACAAATATCAGCGCCGGTCTCGATTATGCCTACGAGGTTCTGCGTGGGACTGGGATCGATGGCCGCCGCGACGGCATCGTCTACCGTAACCTGCTGGCCAGCTACGCGCATCTGCATGATTCGGAAGCCAATCCCTGGGCGCGGCGTTTCGTGAGCTTCGTGCGCCGCTGTGCGCAGCGAGCGCCGACGCGTATCGCCGCCGGCGCCTGATGTCGGATTCGCGACTTGCCGCAGGTCCCGACTTAGTTTAGCATTTTCTAATAGGCTATTGGCGGGCGCGATGCCGTGCCGAGGGGCCGTTAGAGAATGAGTGTCATCGGGCGCACGCAGAGTTCCGCCGGGCAGGAGGCACCGCGGACGGTCGGACATTGCGCCGGGATCATGCGCCGCGCCGAGGGGCCGGGCTTGCGGCTGGCGCTGCTGCTTGGCGCGCTGGCCGCGCTGGCGTCGCTGTTTGCCGCCGAACCGGTTTGGCGTATGCGACTTTCCGTGCTTGCGCTCGGTGTGACCGCTGCGGCAGCGGCGCTGACACTGCTCTTTGAGCGACGCGTCCGCCGCAATCTTCTGCAGCCGCTGGCCGATCTGCGCGATTGGGCAGCCCGGATGCGCGGGGGCGACCTTACGGCACGAATGCCCGAGCCGCAAACCGGTGAGTTTCGCCAACTGGCGCAGGAAGTCAACGGCGTGGGCGAGATGGTGTCCGGCCTGTCTGCGCAGATGGAGGCGCGGGTACAAAAGACGACCCACCGCATCGCCCAGAAGACGCGCTCGCTGGAAGTTCTCTGCGACGTCGCGGCAACGATCAACACCTCGCGTGACCTCGATCAGCTGCTCAAGAAATTTCTCGAGATCATCAGCGAGGTCGTCGAGGCCCGGGGGGGACTGGTCCGTCTGCTGACCAGCGACGGGCAGCTGCGGCTCGTGGCCGGCAAAGGACTCGACGAGGAAATCTTCGGCCGCGAGCGCCTGGTACCGGTGAACCAGTGTGCTTGCGGCAGGGCCGTCACGGAGCGGAAACCACAATTCCGCGCTCTTGAGCTTTGCCGCGAAGTGGTGGGCCGGCCGATGCTTGCCTGCGACGACTGCATGGAGATGGTGGCGGTGCCGCTGATCTACCGCGGGCGGGTACTCGGCATTTATAACCTGTTCTTGGAGCGGCCGCTTCCATTCCCGCGCGAAGACCTGAGCGATCTGCTCAAGAACATCGGCCGCCACCTCGGTATGGCGATCGAGAAGGCGCGGCTGGACGAGGAGGCCAAGCGTCTCAGCGTCATGGAGGCGCGCACCGTTCTCGCCCACGAGCTGCACGATTCGCTTGCGCAGACTCTGAGCAGTCTGCGCTTCCAGGTGCACACGCTCGACGAAACTCTTCTGGCGGGCGACCAACCGGCGGCCCGCAACTTTCTCAGCCGCATCACCAACAGCCTGGATGAGGCGAATCGGGAGCTTCGCGAGCTGCTGGTCCAATTTCGTGCGCCGATGAGCCATGATGGCCTTGTCACGGCGGTCGAGCAGGTGGTCGACAGCTTCGCCCGCGAAAGCGGCGTCGATATCTTCTTTCAGCGGGAATGGCACGATGTAAGTCTGCCTGCGCACCTGGAGATGCAGGTGCTGCGGATCGTGCAGGAGGCTCTGGCCAACGTGCGCAAGCACGGCGAGGCTCAGCACGTGCGGGTGATCCTGCGCGACGACGGGACCGAGAATACCGGTTGGGTTCTGATCGAGGATGATGGCGTCGGGTTCAGGCAGGCCGATATCGATGAGCGTCCCGGCGAGCATCTGGGCCTGTCGATCATGGAGGATCGGGCACGCCGGCTCGGCGGCACGCTCAGGATCGAGAGTGAAGTCGGGGAGGGCACGCGCGTAATGCTCGCATTTCCCCTGCCGCGCGAGGTTACGTCACCTATTAGCGCGGCCGGCTAGTCGAAAATGCACGTTCTCATCATCGATGATCACACGCTGTTCCGGGTCGGGCTGAAGGGTCTGTTGGAGCGGCGCGGCATCGGGGTCAGCGTCGTCGGCAGCGGGGAGGACGGCGTGCGCCTGGCGGGACAGATCCAGCCCGACGTGGTGCTGCTCGACCTCAGGATGCCCGGGTTGAGCGGCCTGGCGGTGCTTCAGCGCCTGCGGGAGGCCGGTTTCGGCCGGCCGGTGGTGATGCTCACCACCAGTAATGATGAGCACGATCTGGTGGGATCGCTACGCTGCGGCGCCCAAGGCTATCTGCTGAAAGACATGGACCCGGAGGCGCTGGTCCAGGCGCTGCACGAGATTCTTGCCGGCAAGACCGTGGTCACGCCCGAGCTTGCCACGGTTCTCGCCAAGGTGGTGCAGCGTGGCGTAGAGGACAGCGCGACCCATCGAGCGCAGTTCGAGGACCTGACGCCGCGGGAACTCGAAATCCTGGGCCATCTGGCCGAGGGCGCGAGCAACAAGATCATCGCCCGCCGCCTGGGCATCTGCGACGGCACGGTGAAGCTGCATGTGAAGGCGATCCTGCGCAAGCTGAGGCTGTCCTCGCGCGTGGAGGCGGCCGTGATGGCGGCGCAGCGCGGTCTTGGTGTCAAGGCGTGAAACTCGACCGACACGGCGCCGGCCCACGAGCCCACGGCGCGGGCGCCAGGCCGAGCGCCGTCAAGACTCGGCTTCCCGCGGGAGTGAAGTTCCCCGGGGGTTGGCGAACTCCTGCGATCGCCGAAAATTCCCTCAGCATCAGCCGCTGCTCGGCCCGCGTACTGACGCGATATCGGGCACGGACCGCATCGATCGATTCGCGCCGGGCCACTCCGTTCGAAGTCTTCGCCATGTTGCCTCCCCGGGTTACCCGTGCTTCTGGTAATAGTCATTGTGAGGGCACGCGCTTTGCCGGTAACGGATCACCTGCGGCAATGCACGGTGACGTTCCACGGTCCAGCGGCGAATGTTTCCCCCTGGGTTCTACGGTGTGAACCGCCCCGGGTTTCTCGGGGAGCTTCGGGTTGAGGTCAGACCGTCCTTTTGACCGTTTGAGCTTGGTCGGCCGCTACTCCGGCAACGCTGGAGATAAAGCTGGGTACGGTCTGGTCACGCCAGACTGGCACCAAGAAGTGACGGTACGCGGTACACCCAACGTTTCTGCGCAGGATCAAGCGCAAACTTGATCCAGCGCAATTTGTGGTCACAGGCCGGGGCTATTGTGCGCGGTCGGACAGACGCTGAATCCGCCGGTACCCGTGGCCGCCCGCCGAATATGACGTATTCAACCCAAATTGACCGCTTCGCCCCGGGATTCGAGCATGTTCCGCGCGAGTCGATTTTCCCGGACGCATTCGCTTCCCGAGCCTGAGTTCATGATCAACACTCCGTTCCCGCAGCTCCGAATCCGCAGCCACGACTTGCTGCCCGTAATCCAAGGGGGCATGGGTGTCGGCATCTCCGGCCACCGGCTCGCTGGGACGGTGGCCAAGCACGGCGCGGTCGGCACCGTGGCAAGCGTCGACCTGCGGCGCCTGTATCCCGATATCATGAAGCGGCTGCGCAAGTGCAAGGATACGGCCTCACATGGCGCAGCCAACGTCGAGGCGCTCGATCGTGAGGTGCGCGCCGCGCGAGCGCTCGCCGGACCCAACGGCTTCATCGCCGTGAACGTCATGCGCGCCCTTTCAAACTATGCCGATTTGGTCGTCCAGGCTTGCAAGAGCGGCGCAAACGCCGTTGTGTCGGGCGCCGGATTGCCGTTCGATCTTCCGGATCTCACGGAATGCTTTCCCAACGTGGCGCTGATCCCAATTCTGTCGGAAGAGCGGGGCATACGTGCTGTATTGAAACGCTGGGGTCGCAAGGGTCGGATCCCCGATGCCGTGATCATCGAACATCCCCGCTACGCTGGCGGCCACCTCGGCGCGACGCGCATCGAAGACGTGAGCGACGCCCGCTTCGATTTCGTGCGTGTGATCGAGGGCGTTCGCAGGGTATTGGAGGAGATCGGGATTGCGTTCGAACGCATTCCGCTTGTTCCCTCCGGGGGTATCAATTCATTTCAGAAGATTTCCGCAGCGTTGGAGTTGGGCGCTAGCGGCGTGCAGATCGGCACGCCGTTCGCCGTTACTCAGGAATGCGACGCGCATCCAAACTTCAAGAAAGTGCTCGCCGAGGCGGGGCCGCAGGATATCGTCACCTTCATGAGTTCGGCGGGCCTGCCCGCGCGCGCGGTGCTGACCCCTTGGCTGAAACGCTACCTTGCCAAGGAAGACCGGCTGCGTGCCCATGCGTGTCCAGCCGCAGACGGAAACCACTGCCCGAACAATGTTCAATGCCTCGCCTTCTGCGGGTTCAAAGACGGCAATCGGGGAGCCGGTCAGTTCTGCATCGAGAGCCAGCTGGCGGCCGCCCAACGCGGCAGCATCGAGAAGGGTCTTTTCTTCCGCGGCAGTGAGTCGCTGCCGTTCGGTTCCGAGATCCGAAGCGTCCTGGACCTGCTGCAGCGCCTGCTCACCGATCCGTGCGAGGCAACGGCCTGACTCCGCTCGTCGAGTGCACGGGAAACCGGCCATTGATGTCACGGAGCATGTGACGCCAGCCCGATGCGCTGCAGGTGTTCTTCTTGCCGCCGTATTCTCCGGCATCGAAGCCGGAAGAGTTCGTGCGGAATGACGTGAAGAACACTGGGGTCGGTCGCGCGCTGGTGCCTGGCCCGACTGACCTGATGCGCGCAGACGTTGGGCGACTGCTTTATCTTGCAGAAGGCTTCGGCATCCGTCCGCTCGTTCATCCAGCATCCGGAGACTCGACATGCGGCATATGCAGAGTCTCTTGCTGACGTCGCAATTCGTGACTGGCGAGCGACGCGGAATAGTTTCCGAGGCGTTGACCGTTGACTGCCGGCTCCGCGACAGGCGCGGTGACCGGGACGCTCGGGCCGCCTGGATCCGCGGTCGGTCTGTGCCGGGGTTCAGGTCCTTCCGAACCTAGAGCGTGACCGTGACAGGCATTCGGCCCGTCCATCGGAGCCGCAAGCGCGCCTTCGGTCTCCCGCCCGGCCGGCGCATCTGCGGGATCCTCAAGAGGCCATGGGACAGGGGAGCAGCGGGAAATCACCGGCCCCTGATCCACGACGTACGGGCGGGGCCTCGGTGATCCGCCAGATCACGGGCTGTGCAGACGGTCCATAACGTATTGTTTTTATTAGACTCGGCGCGCAGTTTGCAATTCGGCCCCGATGCCCTCGGCGGACTGCTTAGGTGGCGTCCTTTTTTGGCATCTACATGTCTCGACGTCCGCGCAGCACGGACGATTGAACTTCTGTTCCGATCTCTATAGGATGCCGGCCCCTTCTGCCCTCGAGTCCCGATTTAGCCAGCGCCGGCCATGGGATCGAGGAGGGCGCTACACGTGAGCGCAGATCATTTTGGATATATGAGACGGGCCAGCACGCCCGCCCGACAGTGTGACCCGAAAGTTCGAAACGGAAACTTGCCATGGCCCGTACAACCGCTCTTTCTGATATCCGCAACATCGGCATCATCGCGCACGTCGATGCCGGCAAGACGACGACGACGGAGCGCATCCTGTATTACACCGGGCGCAAGCACACGATCATCGACATCCATGACACCAAGGATTTGAAGACGTCGACGACGACGGACTACCTCGAGCAGGAGCAGAAGCGTGGCATAACGATTCAGAGCGCCGCGGTCTCCTGCTTCTGGCGCGGGAAGAAGATCAATCTGATCGATACCCCGGGGCACGTCGACTTCACCATCGAGGTGAATCGCTCGCTGCGCGTGCTGGACGGCGCCGTGGTGGTGTTCGACGGCGTTGCGGGCGTGGAGCCGCAGTCTGAAACAAACTGGCGTCTGGCGGACAACTACGGTGTGCCGCGCGTCTGCTACGTGAACAAGATGGACCGTAGCGGCGCCAGTTTCACGCGCTGCGTGGACATGATCAAGAAGCGCCTCGGCGCTCGCTCGCTGCCGGTGCACATCCCGATCGGCTCCGAGGACAACTTCAAGGGTATGATCGATCTCGTCGAGATGAAGGCCCTGGTGTGGGAGTCGGACGACAAGGATGCCGAGTGGCAAAAGCTCGAGGTGACGCCCGATCTCGCCGACAAGCTCGGCATTCATGTGCCGACGGATCGCAAGATCCTGGCGGATGTGGACAAGTATCGTACGGAGCTCGTCGACACCTGCCTCGAGATGGACGACGACGCCATGCACAAGTACCTCGAGGACGGTCACGCGCCTTCGGCGGACGTGCTGCGCAAGTGTCTGCGCAAGGGCACCGTGACGGGTGCGTTCACCCCCGTGCTGTGCGGCTCTTCATACAAGAACAAGGGCGTGCAGCAGGTGCTGGACGCCGTTGTCGACTACATGCCGGCGCCCACGGACGTCCCGGCCATCAAGACGCTGGACGAGGACGGAAACGTCGTCGGCGAGCGGAGGTGCTCGGATGACGAGCCGTTCAGCGGACTGGCGTTCAAGGTGATCAATGATGCGTACGGCGCTCTGACGTTCGTGCGCGTCTACTCGGGCGTGCTCACCAGGGGCGCCTCCGTGCAGAACACCACGCGCGGCAAGCGCGAAAAGATCGGCCGCATGGTCGAGATGTATGCCAAGGAAGCGAATGCGATCGAAGAGGCGCGCGCCGGCGACATCATCGCGCTCGTCTCCATGCAGGAGACCGAAACCGGCGACACACTCTGTGACTCCGCCCATCCGGTGATCCTCGAGCGCATGCGCTTCCCGGACCCCGTGATCAGCGTGTCCGTGCAGCCGAAGGTCAAGGCCGATCAGGAGAAATTCTCGGCCGCGCTCGCGAAGATGGTTCGTGCCGATCCTTCGCTCCATCTGGAGACGGATCGCGAAACGGGTCAGACGATTCTGCGCGGCATGGGTGAGCTGCACCTCGAAGTGACGCTCGATCGCATGCGCACGGAATTCAATGTCGAAGGCATCATGGGTGAGCCGCAGGTCGCCTATCGCGAGACCATTACGCGCAAGGTCGACGAGAAGTACGTGCACAAGAAGCAGACCGGCGGTTCCGGCCAGTTTGCCGAGGTGTGGATCACTTTCGAGCCGCTCGAGCGCAGCAAGGGTTTCGAATTCGTCGATGCGACCTCGGGCGGCTCCGTGCCGCGCGAATACGTGCCGTCGGTGGAAAAGGGGCTCAAGATTCAGAAGGAAGACGGCGTGCTGGCGCACTTCCCGACCGTGGACTTCCGCGCCACGCTCACGGACGGGAGCTACCATGACGTCGATTCGAACGCGCTGACGTTCGAGATCGCGGCCAAGGCATGCTTCCGCGAAGCCATGCGCAAGGCCAGCCCCATCCTGCTCGAGCCGGTGATGAAGGTCGAGACGGTGACGCCGGGCGACTATCTGGGCGATGTCATCGGCGATATGAACCGTCGCCGCGGAATGATTCAGGATCAGCTCGAGCGAGGCGCCAACATCGCGGTCGTCGCGATCGTCCCGCTCTCGGAGATGTTCGGATACATCGGCCAGCTACGCTCGATGACCAGTGGTCGCGCGTCGTACACCATGGAGTTCTCGCATTACGAGCCGGTGCCAAAGAACGTGGCGGACGAGGTGATCGCCGCAGTCACCGAGACGAAGGCGGCTGCGAACGCCTGAAGACGGCGGCGCCGGCCGCGCGATCTCCGGTGCGGTGGTTTCCCAACGGCGGTCGGAGCTTTTGGTCCGATCGGGGGGCTTCGTTGCCTTGACGGGGTGGAAAGCCGCTGCGCCACGCAAGCGCGTCGCGCTTCGGGCGCGTCGAATGCGAGCCCGCCGGCAGGTCGATCGGTCTCCGCGGGCGCTCGCGGAAACGGATGATCGAGCGTGCCGCTCCCGGCCATGACGGCCGGGAGCGGCACTGATCCCTGGCGCCTCAGTAGCGGCGCGCACCCCCGCCGCGATTGCCGCCGCCGGAACGCTCGCGCTCCTGCGCTTCGTTCACCTTGAGCGGACGGCCCTCGAAGTCGGTACCGTTCAGCGCCTGCATCGCGCGAGCCGCATCGGCACTCGACATCTCCACGAAGCCGAAGCCGCGCGGTCTGCCCGTCTCGCGGTCGGTGATCATGGAGACTTTCTCGACCGTCCCGTGCTTGGAGAACAGGGCGTTCACGGCCTCTTCGGTCGCGGTAAAGGGGAGATTTCCAACGTATAATTTCGTCACTGCGGAATACTCATGAAAAAAAGCATTATGGAGCCGCGGGAATATCCTGCGACTTGGTTCGCGGAGCTTTGCGTGGGTGGCAGACATTGGCAGGAGGGGCGCGCAGGATCGCTACGCGTGACGCCAAGGCAGACAAGCCGAAAAGATACGAGCCGACTGATAGGCTACAGGATTGCAAGCTGGGCTGCCGAACTTTCGTGCTCGGTTGCGCCCGCCCCGATCTGATGAGCAAGGGGGCGAAGATTGACGGCGACCGCCGCAGGCCGCCGCGAATGGCGCTGGTCAGTGGGCCGGCGAGCAGACTGCCGTGAGCGTATAGCGGAGGTGCAAACGACACGGCAACTTCGCCGTGAGGTCGCCGCCACGCAATCCGGCGCATTTGAGCACGCCTTCGACCCGATGAGACGGGTCGCCTACGGCTGCATGTACGACGGTGTCCAGGTTGAACCAGCCGTCGCAATCATTGTGCGGGCATGGAAAGGAGAAGTGCGCGCGGGCCGGAGGATATAGAACCCGGGATTGGGGTACTGGCGTAATCGCTCCGCCGCCCTCGAAGCTCAGATCAAAGCGCAGCTGCTCGACCGTCGGGAACATCGCGCGCAGCTTGGGAGCAGCCTCCTGGTCCCGGCGAAGCTGGGAAAAGCGATCCTGACGCGTGGCGGCTCCGCGAGTCGGGCCGAGCTTCATGCTCCGCCCATAGATGTCGGATCACCAGGGCCAACGGGCGAATCCGGCGGTGGTGGCGCGTTCTCTCCGGAACCGTCTGTGCGGGCCGATCGGCGCTTCTGCTTCTCGAGCTGGCGCGCGATCCTGCTTTGCTCCTTCTGCTTCTTGGCCAGACGGTAGTTCGGTTTAGGCACTCAGAATCCTCGGTAATTTCGCGTTGGGACGATATACTCCAGCTGCCACTCTACTCTGATTCTGCCTTCTGGGAGTAGTTTGCAGATCCGTACCGGCCACCGACGCGCTCATGTGGCCGCGGACCGCAATGCATGGCCGGGTTCTCGCGCGACTCATGGCCCTGTGCGGGCTTAGCGTAAGCGAGGCCATCGGCGGACCGGCGTCAGGCACCTGTGACCCTTGGCACTCGTGGAGCGCTCCCGCGCCAAGTTCACGGCTACGTCACGCGCCTCGCCGCAGCCGAACGGGATGGGGGTCTATGTTCCGTTCAAGCAGCCTCGGGTGACGACAGGGGAACGTCAAAGTCGCCCGCTGGTGTTGAAGTAAGCTCGGCGGGCGCCTGCGGCTAAGGGCGCTGGGCAGGCCCGCTGGGGTCTGCGGGAAGGCCCTGCGGGGTGGGACAGGTGCCTGGCGGTCCCGTCGGGCCGCATGGCGCACGAGAGGTCGCCATCGAGGCCTTCGCCGCGAACCTGAGCGGCCCTCGCAGCGGGCCCAGTCAGATAGCCGGACAGCATCGAGAGGGCGCTCGCGCTCGTGTGCGGTGCCGGGGATGGGCGGATTTCGGCCTGGGCAAGCGCCGCGGGAAGTGATAATCGTGTGCCGCCCGTGATGTATGCGGCCTGATGGCGCACGGGCGAAGGGAGCGCAATGGGATACGTTGAGGCGTCCGACCTCAAAGACCTTGTTCTTCTCGGCGGAGGGCACAGCCATGTAGGGGTGTTGAAGCGGTTCGGCGAGAGGCCGTTTCCCGGCGTGCGTCTGACGGCGATCTGCCGTGACGTACGCACACCGTACTCGGGGATGCTGCCGGGACTGATCGCCGGTCATTATACGTTCGATGACGCGCATATCGATCTCGAGCCGCTGTGTCGTTTCGCCGGGGCGCGTCTGTACCACGACGAAGCAATTGCGCTCGATCTGGCCGAGCGCAAGGTCGTATGCAAGAGCCGTCCGCCGATTCGGTACGATCTGCTATCCATCAACATCGGCTCGACGCCCGAGACCCCGGACGTTCCGGGGGCCGCCGGCTCCGTCGTACTCGTCAAACCCATCCAGCAATTCATCGCTCGCTGGGAGGCCTTGTGTCACCGGGTTCTCTCGCGCGAGGGTCCGATGCGCATCGGCGTCGTCGGTGCAGGCGCGGGCGGTGTCGAAATACTCCTCGCGGTGCAGTTTCGCCTGGGCAGGCTGCTCGCGGCTCACGGCAGGAGAGCCGATCACCTCCAGTACTATCTGTTCTCGGACACCGGGCGGATCTTGCCCACGCACAATGCGCGCACACGACGGATTTTTGAGCGCATTCTCGCCAAACGGCGCGTTCGGGTGCTGACCGGGCATCGGGTTGTGGAGGTTGCCGACGGAAGACTGAGACGCGCCGACGGCGGCGAGTACGTCCTGGATGAGATTCTGTGGGCGACGGCGGCCCGCGCGGCGCAATGGCTCGCACAGTCCGGGCTCGCCGTGGACGATAGGGGATTCGTCGAGGTTGCCGACACGCTGCAGTCGCTCTCCCACCCGAATGTCTTTGCCGCCGGCGACATTGCCGCCCTGGTGAATCATCCGCTCCCGAAATCGGGTGTGTTCGCGGTTCGGGAGGGCAAAGCGTTGGAGCAGAATCTGCGGCGGGCGCTCTCGGGGCACCCTCTCGCGCCGTTTCGCCCGCAGCGGCAGTCTTTGAGCCTCATCAGCACGGGTGACCGCCATGCCGTCGCATCCCGCAACGGCTGGGCGCTCGAAGGGCGGTTGCTCTGGCGGTGGAAGGACTGGATCGACCGGCGTTTCATCCGCGCGTACCGCGAATTGCCTGATGTGCCGGCCAGGGGCGGGTGAGCTGGCCATCCCACGGGGAATCACCGCTTCCGCGGCGCGTGCCGCGATCATGCCTCCCGCGATGCGTCGTGGCGACTCCGGGCGAAGCTCCCTCGCACGTCGTCGAGTTGGGCGCGTCGGGTCTGCGCACCGGGCGCATGGCCTGACATCGAACTCATCCTCCGCCGCCGGATCCGCGAGATCTCAGGCGCGCAGCTCCCGCGTAAGCTCGCGGCGCGCGAAATACGTCAGCAGTCCGATCACGGCGATCGTTGCGACGAGGCCTAGCCACAACAGAATGTCGCCGCGTCGACCCATGGGCACTCTGCCACTGATCACCTCGGCGAGCGTGGCGGCGGCCGTGCCGGCGTATACGTAAAGCAGCGAGCCCGGCAGCATGCCGATCCAGGAGGCCAGCAGATAATCGCGTGCCCGCACCCGGGTGATGCCGTAGGTATAGTTGAGCAGGCCATAGGGGATTATCGGCGACAGACGGGTGAGGAATACCACCCAGAAGCCATGCCGTGAGATCGCGCGATCAAGGGCCCGGAATTTCGGCCAGCGGTCGATGCGGCGGTGGACCCAGTCGCGGGCCAGGCTCCTGCCGAGGAAGAAGGCCGCTGTCGCGCCGAGCATGCTTCCGATCGATACGAGCACCAGCCCCCTGGCGAGTCCAAAGATTGCTCCCGCCGCGATCGTGAGCAGCGAATCGGGCAACAGGACCAGCGCGGCGAAGGCGTAGAAGAAGATGAACGGAACGGATGCGTCCCCTCGCCGGGCCGCGACCCAGGCGAGAATCGGCTCCATTTCAGACTTCGCCAGCACTGCCGCCGTCACGGCGGCAGCCAAGCCGAGCACGATCAGCCCGCTCCAGAGGAGTACACGCTTTTTCATCCCGGGCCGTTACGATTCAAAGGACATGGAGCACGTTTCCGGGGCAAGGGTCATCGCTCAGTGTACGCGTCCCCCGGCAACCTGACCGCTCGCCGATGACCGGGTCGTCAATGTCCTCCGGTGGATTGCGCGCCCTGTCGCGGAACGCTGGCGGTCCCCACGATCACCCCGAGATCGCCCTTCGGGGGAAGCCCTCCGACGGTATAGACCCTGCCCTGGGCGTCGGCGAGGACCAGGCTCGGCGTTCCCTCGAAGCCGAATGCCTGCATGAGCGCCTCATTGTGAGCGAGTTCGCGCATATCCTTCGCGCTCGGATGCGCGACGGGCGTGATGCCGCCGCCCGGATCGACCCCGCGACCCCAGCGGACCTCGTTCACGCGCAACGCCGCGGCCGGATCTGCGGCGTTGAAGATGGCGGCCGCTTTGCCGGGGCTGGTGGCCGAGATGACCCCGACCAGGACTTCCCGCACCTGCAGGCCCGTTCGGTAGTACGGCTTCAGGGCAAGCCACAGCGCGTGGCAGTATGGACAATTGGCGTCCATGAAAACATAGATGACGTGGCGCGGGTGCGCGCTGCCTTCGGGTATCCAGTGAGTCTGCTGCAGCGCGCGCATCTGCGCGCGTGCGGTCGGCGTCTGGCCCCGCGCGGTGAGCGGGAGCGCCAGGGACAGGAGCACCGCCACCCAGGCGATACCCGATTTGAGGTGATTACGCATCGTCTGTTCCTCGGTCGATGTCGGGGCAGAACCCTGCCCCCTATCGATGCATTGCGATGACTGTTCCGGACGGCATTCTACCGGCGACCGTTCGATACGACCTCCGGTTCGTCCGGGTTGCGCTCAGGGGCCTTCGAATTTCGCGCCCGCGCTCCGCTCGCGCTTTCGCCTCGGCGCGAGAGCCCCGGCGTCGAGACCCTTGCCGCCGCAGCGCTTCCGGAACCCGGCGGGGGATCGGACCCTTGGCGTTATGCTCTGTCAATTCAGCCCCGGTTCACGGCCGAGCACCTGACAGACGAAGCTGTCGGGTTGCGCGGTGGCGACGAGTTTGTGGATGATCATCTGGATCTCAGTGACCTGTCCGAGAATTTCCGCGGCTTTGCACGCGGCGTGAGAAGCGGTCCAGACATCGAGTGCCGTGATCTCATAATCCTTACCCGAGCGTGAGCCATCGCAGAGTCGCGAGGGCTGCGCCCACCGCGAATGCCGGATTCCGTTCGAAATGATTGCGCGCCGTTCTTGCATCGGCGGTTCCGCGCGGCAGAAATCCATGGTTTGCGAGTGATCAGAGTCCGTCCGTGACTCGGTGCGCGTGGAATCGGCATATGCCAATCCAGTGTCTGTCGCGCAGTGCGTGCAGAGCGCATGCGAGCTGGAGAAAACCCCGGGGCGAGAGAGATGGCGAGCGGGGGCGGTGCCGGGGCTGCGCTGTCGCAACGCTGAGTAAGAGTGCGTATATTGCGGTGCGAGCGTGCTGAGCGAAATCACGCGGCCGAGCGAAGGTCCGTGATCCCCACGCCGGGCACGCGGTTCCCATGCGTGCGCAAGCCGCATGGGTGCGCGTTGCGCGCACGGGTCGAGGCAAACACTTGGGCGATGCGCGTCGGAGGGTATTGGGATGGGGACTGCGGGCGCAGGCGCTGATGCGACTCGGGAAGCGTCGGCGGTTGCGGCGGCGGAGGTCTTGGCGCGCCAGGATCGCATTCCGGTGTGGGCGCTGCCCTATGGCTACCTGCTGATCATCGGTATCGGATATTTCTTCACGTTCTTCGATATCGCGGATATCGGCTACGGCATGCCGGCCATCGAGGCGCAGTTCCATCTGTCCGGTTCGCAGACTCTTTTCGTGGCGCTCGCCGTCGGCCTCGTCGGTTATGTCGTCGGCTCGATCGCGATCGGCAGCATTTCCGACCGTATTGGCCGGTACAAGATCCTGCTGGTCACCATCGGGATCACCGCGCTCGGGTCCTTCCTGGATGCGACCGCGACGGGAATCGTCACCCTCTCGATATGGCGCTTCGTGACGGGCGTCGGGGTCGGGGCAGACCTCAATCTCGTGTCGACGTACCTGGGTGAGCTCGCGCCGGCGGCGCAGCGCGGCCGCATCTCCAATGCCACATTCCTGGTCGGCATCCTGGGCCAGGCGGTGACGCCGTTCGTCGCGCTCGCTCTGGTGCCCACGCTGAGTTATGGCTGGCGTCTGCTGTTCGTCGTGGGCGGGCTCATCGCCACGATAGGGCTGATCGCCCGGTTCGAGCTGCCCGAATCCCCGCGGTGGCTTGCGCTGCACGGCCATGTGGCGCGGGCGGATGCGATCGTGACGCGAATGGAGACGATCGCCCGGGCCAGAGGCGCCCGGCTGGACGCTCCGCAACCCCAGACGGTGTCATTGCAACATCACCGGCTTCCATGGCGGTCCGTCATGGTGGCGCCGTATTCCGGACGACTGTTGATCCTCGCGTTCATGTGGTTCTTCTGGTACATCGGCAACTACGGCTTCCTGGGTGATGCGGCGACCCTGATTGCCGACCATGGATTTCCGGTGGGGAGCTCGATTCTGTACCTGGGTATCGGAGCGGTCGGCTACCCCATCGGCGCGCTCATCATGACGTGGCTGGCCGATCGCGTGGATCGCCGCGCGCTGATTCTGGGTTCAACGGTGGTCTGGCTGATCAGCATGCTGATCGTGGGCACGCTGGCCGGCGGACTGGTGTTGACCGTGGGTCTGTTTTTGGCCTCGCTCGCGCTGGGCTTGTACCTGCAGGTGGCGTACACCTATACGGCGGAGCTTTTCCCGACACGGGCGCGCGCGACGGGTTTCGCACTCTCGGACGGCCTGGGCCATTGTGGCGGCGCGGTGGGGGCCTTGCTTCTGCCGGGACTCGTCGCCGCCACGACATTTTTCGTGGGTTTCGCCAGCATCGGGGTCACGGGACTGATCGCCGGTCTGATCGCGCTGAGCGGGCCCGCCACCACACGACGCCGCCTCGAGCACGTGTCACGCTGACGGGACGCGGTAAGAACCGGGCAGCGGCACCTCGCAGGCGGACGTTCGGAGAAGGAACGATGCGAGCAGCGAATTCACGGGCCTCCCTCCTCGAGTCGACGCGCCCTGTCCATCAGCTCGCGGATCAGTGCCTTGCGCGACCGGCCATCGGCCAGCGCACGGGCGAGGGATTCCCGCAAAGACAAAGCGCAAGCAGGGCAAGGCGCCCCGGGCGGGCCGGTGCAATGCCGGTCGCGCCTCCGCCCGCCTGTACTACGCGCGCTTGCGCCGCTTCGTCGCGGGCGTCGCCGGTGACGAGGCAGGGAGGGGTTGGCAATTGGCGCCACAGGCCTGATCGGCCAGCGTGCAGCAATTCTCGGTCAGAAATCCGACCACGGTCTGCATGCGCTCGAGATTGGGGCTGTAGAAGAGGTTCCGACCTTCCCGCCGGCCGATGACCAGCCCGGCATTGGCCAGCTCTCGCAGGTGGAAGGAAAGGGTCGGGGACGGCACGCCGAGCCGCCGCGAGAGCTCGCTGGGCGTATAGCCGTCGGGGCCGCGTTTCACGAGCAGCCGGAACACCGCAAGCCGGGCTTCGGAGGCCAGGGCGCTGAGTGCGGCGATCGCGTCCGCTGATTTCATGATTGCAAGCATATCGAAATGTCCGCAGTGTGCATACTCTCGGGCGGCCGGGCTTGCGGTCGAAAGACAATTCGATTAAATTGGAAGCATAGAATGGTAGAGCGCATCGAAGAGTAGGGATGGCAATGGAGAAGTGTCCTTGAAACGCTTTCACGTCCACGTCGCCGTCGAGAGCCTCGCGGCCTCGGTCCGGTTCTACTCGGAACTCTTTGCCGCCGAGCCCACCGTCCTGAAGGACGATTACGCAAAATGGATGCTGGACGACCCTCGGGTGAATTTCGCGATCAGCCAGCGCGGCGCAGCGTCCGGCATCGAGCATCTGGGCATTCAGGTCGAAAGTCGCGCCCAGCTCGAGGATGTCCAGGCTCGGCTGGAGCGTGCCGGGAGACCCGTGTCGCGGCAGGGCGTCACCACCTGCTGCTACGCCAAGAGCGAGAAGCGCTGGATCCGGGATCCGCAAGATGTTCTCTGGGAGACCTTTCTCACCACCGGGGAGAGCGCCTTCTACGGCGCGCCAATCGATCCGGCGGCGGGCGTAGCCCGGTCCGCATGCTGCGGCCCGGCTCGCGGCACGTCCGAAACCGCCTGAGTCGCCCGGTCGTGGCGTGGTCGCGGAGGACAAACTGATGTCTGTGTTCCAGCGGTATCTGACGTTGTGGGTGGCGCTGTGCATCGCGGTCGGTATCGCGCTGGGGAAGCTGATTCCGGGGGTGTTTCACGAGATTGCCGCGGCGCAAATCGCCCAGGTCAACCTGCCGGTGGCCGTGCTCATCTGGCTGATGATCGTGCCGATGCTGGTGAAGATCGATTTCGCGGAGCTTCATCGAGTCAAGGAGCATTGGCGCGGGATCGGCGTCACGCTGTTCGTGAACTGGGCGGTAAAGCCCTTCTCGATGGCGCTGCTCGGGTGGCTGTTCATCGCGCATCTCTTCCGCTCGTTCCTGCCGGCCGGCCAGATCACTTCTTACGTCGCCGGACTCGTGATCCTCGCGGCTGCCCCCTGCACCGCGATGGTCTTCGTGTGGAGCGAGCTGACTCATGGCGAGCCGCACTTCACGCTCTCGCAGGTCGCGCTCAACGACCTGCTGATGGTCGTTGCTTTCGCGCCCATCGTCGGCGTGTTGCTCGGATTGGCGGCGATTACGGTGCCCTGGCAGACGCTGCTGCTTTCCGTGGTCTTGTACATCGTCATACCGGTACTGATTGCTCAGATCGTGCGCCGCCGCGTTCTTGCGCGAAGAGGCGAGCCGGGCCTGCGCCAGGTGCTGACATTCCTGCAGCCGCTGACACTGGGGGCGCTGCTCACGACGCTGATCGTGCTGTTCGCCTTCCAGGGCAGGCAGATCGTCGCTCAGCCGCTGGTTATCGTGCTGCTGGCCGTGCCCATTCTGATCCAGGTCTATTTCAATGCCGGCCTCGGCTACGTGCTTAATCGTGCTCTTGGCGAGGCGCATTGCGTCGCGGCGCCCTCGGCGCTGATCGGCGCCAGCAACTTCTTCGAGCTGGCCGTCGCCACCGCGATCAGTCTGTTCGGCATCGCGTCGGGCGCGGCTCTCGCGACGGTCGTCGGAGTGCTGGTCGAGGTGCCCGTGATGCTCTCCATCGTGTGGATCGTCAACCGCACCCGGCCTTGGTACGAGCGGAACGGCTCGGGGGTTGGTTGCGCCGCCCCGGATGCGCGTACGGCGACCCCCGGACGGCCCAAGGAGCGCGCATGACGCGGCGGATTCTCTTTCTCTGCGTGGCGAACTCGGCGCGTAGCCAGATGGCCGAGGGTCTTGCGCGCGCGTTGCTCGGCAGCGACGTCGACGTGCTCAGCGCCGGGTCGCGGCCCTCGAAAGTCAATCCGTATGCCGTCGAGGTGATGGCGGAACTCGGCATCGATATCTCTGCGCAGCGCTCCAAGGCGGTTGGCGAGATCGACCCGTCCGGACTGGATGCGGTGGTCACGCTGTGCGCCGAGGAAGTCTGCCCGGTCCTGCCGGGGCAGGTCCGCAGGCTGCATTGGCCGATACCCGATCCGGCGTCCGGCGATCCCGGTTTGGCTGCGCAAGACATGCTCGCTCGGTTTCGCGATGCTCGCGACCAGATCCGCGAACGCATCGCGAGTCTGGCGGCGCTCCTCGAAACTGCGCAGGGCCCAGGCCGCCAGCGCTAGCCCCCGACCTCGAGGCCGTCGCCCGCCCATTCGACCGCAAAGCTCCCGGTCAGGGAGTCGGCTGACCCGTCGTCATGTTGGTCCAGCCGGCGCTTTCGACCGCCGCCAGCGGATTGCCGCTTTGCCACTGGTGGGCGGTGACTCGGCATCCGGAGAGCGTATCTGCCGCGCTGGATATCAGCCAGAGCAAGGGTGGCACCATGATCGCAGGGTCGAGCAGCCTGCTGCGGATGCTCGCCGGCACGGTGTCGGGCGTCATCCCGGTGAGGGTGGCGCCGCCGGGCAGCAGGGCGTTGACCGTCACGCCGGTGCCGTGCAGATCCTGAGCCCAGATGACCGTCTCGGACTCCAGGGCCGCCTTCGACGGGCCGTAGGGAGAGAAACCTGCTCGGCGCATCGTGGAGTGATTCATCGAGATGTTGACGATACGACCCCATCCCGCACGCATCATGTGCGGTACCGCGGCCCGGGTCGTGAGAAACGGTCCGTTGACGTTGGTATCGATGACCATCCGCCAGGTCTCGGGCTCGACGTCCCAGAAGCGGGTGGGTTGGGTCATGAACGTCTCGCTGACGTATCGCATGCCCCGTCCGGCGTTGTTCACCAGGATGTCCAGCCTGCCAAACCGCTCGAGCGCCGCGGCCACGAGGCGCTCGGTGTCCGCTGCCCGTGTGACGTCGGCGAGCATCGGCAGGATCCTGCCTTCGGCCCCCTCGGTCGCGACTGCTTCGATCTCGGCGAGCTCCCGAGCGGCCGTTGCCACCACCCGGATGCCGGCGCGCGCCAGACCCAGGGCCATCGCCCGGCCCAGCCCGCGTCCCGCGCCGGTGACGATCGCGACGCGTCCGTCGCCCGGAGTCGCCATGACGCGCGGTACGGTCACCACCACCGCCACTGCAACACGATGGCGGTGGTGATGAGCAGTGCCATCAGCTGATGAAAGGCGACCAGCGTGCCAGGGGACTTTGGCTTCGAGTTCACGGCATGAAACAGGAAGAACCCCACGGCCGCCTGCAGGAGCGCCAGTCCGAAGGCGACCGGAAAGGCGGCACTCAACCACCCCAGGGTGCCAAGCACCAGCAGCGCCGCGATGCCGTGCACGACGAAGATCCACTGCGACGCGCGTCGTGGGCGCAGGAAGGGCTCGATCGGCTTGCCGAACCCGCGCTGGCCCGTGACCATCCCACCCATGAAGATGGCGAACAGCACGGCGTGCAGGGGGATCATGCTGTCGAGGTAGGAGCCCAGGTGCGCCGCAGGCAATACCAGGGCGACCAGATAATTGATGAATACGAGATAGGCCAGCAGGCCGTGCGTCCCGTGCACGAAGGCCGGCGCACGGCCCGCGAGAACATAGAGCGTGCCCATGCCGAACAACGCCGTGAGCACGATCAGGCCGAGGCCGACCAAGGTGCTGTAATCCGGATGCAGCATGGCAAGGATCAGGGCCGTCAGGCCGACGGCCGTGGCCAGTACGCGATGCGCCGCTTCGGGGTCGCCGCGCAACATCAGTACGACGATGTTGCGCGTATAGGGCCAGCGCGTGCCCAGCGACAAGCCGTAGCCGAAACCCTCGACGATGCTGCCGAGCAGAACCAGCGCCGCGGCAAAGATGACCTCCGCCGTGGTCAGGCCGACGATGAGGGCTTCCCGGGTCGGCAGCGGACTGACCAGGCCGCGCCACGAACCCAGGACGATCGCCAGCACGATCATCGCGGCGATTCCGAGTCCGATGATGCGTACCGTCAGCGTCATCTGCCCTTCGACGACGTGACGGTCGGCGGCGGAAGGGCGAATGTCGGCGCTTTTCATGGTTGTAATCCGTAGAGTGCGTTCCGTGCTCGCCAGTCGGGCTGGGACCCGAGCTGGCGCGCCGGTGCGAGCCGTGCGTCCCACTCGTTCGTCGCCGCAGGCAGAGGCGCCCGGCGGGCGGATCCGGCAATGCCGTGGTGCAACCGTCCCGAAGCCGAAGGATGCGCCTGGGTCATGGGGCCGGGCTCGTAATGGCGGTACTCGGAGTTTTTGTGGCGCACCGGCGCGATCGCCGGGCGGCGGATATCGTACCAGCCCTGGTAAAGCGGGTGGACGGCTCGAAGCGGCGCCGCCGGGCCGGTGGGCTCGCGCCGCCCACCGGGTTTCGTCGGCGGGCGGGTTCGAGCCGCGGATTACCGGTCCTGGTGGACGTTCCTCCCCGAAGCCCCCGAGGGCCGTCTCGTGCGCCGACGACGTACCTCCCCCGGGGGCCCGCGAGGCTCCCTCTAGCGGTCGACCAGCTTCTGCAGCTGCTGCGGATAGCGCGCTCCCTGCACGGTCACTTGCGCGAGCGCGGCGTCGATCTCGTCGAGGTCGGCGCGTGTCAGGACGATGTCAGCGGCGCCGAGGTTTTCCTCGAGGCGGTGCCGCTGGGTCGTGCCCGGAATCGGCACGATCCAAGGCCTCTGCGCCAGCACCCAGGCCAGGGCGAGTTGCGCGCGCGTGACGCCCTTGCGGCCGGCAATCTCGCCGATGCGCTCGACCAGGACCTGGTTCGCTTTGCGGGCCTCCGGCGTGAATCGCGGCACGATGCTGCGCAGGTCCGCGCTGTCGAATTTCGTGTTCGCATCGATGGCGCCCGTGAGAAACCCCTTACCGAGCGGAGCGAAGGGCACGAAACCGATGCCGAGCGCCTCGAGCGCCGGCAACACTTCCTGTTCCGGCTCGCGCCACCACAACGAATACTCGCTTTGCAGGGCGGCGACCGGCTGAACGGCGTGCGCGCGGCGGATGGTCCGCACGCCGGCCTCTGAGAGGCCAAAGTGCTTCACCTTGCCCTCGCGGATGAGGTCCTTCACGGCGCCGGCAACATCTTCGATCGGCACGTCGGGATCGACCCGGTGCTGATAGAAGAGGTCGATTCGATCGGTCCTCAGCCGCTGGAGCGAGGCTTCGGCCACCTGCCTGATGTGCTCGGGGCGGCTGTTCAGGCCGCGTTGCAGACGTGTGCTCGATTCGATGTCGAAGCCGAACTTCGTCGCGATCACGACCTGGTCGCGCACGGGCGCCAGCGCTTCGCCCACCAACTCTTCATTGATGAACGGACCGTACATTTCAGCCGTGTCGAAGAAGGTGACGCCCCGGTCGACGGCGGCGCGGATCAGCGCGATGCCTTGCTGCTTTTCCACCGTGCGGCCGTACCCGTGGCTGAGGCCCATGCAGCCGAGGCCGAGGGCGGAAACTTCGAGAGCGCTCTTTCCCAGTCTGCGCTTTTCCACGATGCGGTCTCCTGTGTTCAAGGGCGTTGAGGTTCGACCATGACCCCGCGCAGACGATCGCCAGCCATCCGGCGCGACATCCGTGCGCTCGCGCGTCGCCGGCTGCGGTCGAGCGGCAGGGTCGTGCCGGCCGAGCCGTGAGAAGGTAATGCCTGGGCCCGCCGCTGACCAGTCGGACCAGCGGCAAGCGCCCATGAGCGGCATCGAGGAATTGGACGCTCGGACACCGGGGTTTCGTGGGCCTGACCGGCTCTCGGCCCGTCATTCATCGGGGCACGGTCTCGGGTCGAGCCGCGAACACGTCCGACCCAGCCGCCCGCAGCCCCGTCGATCGTCGGCTGCAGGCCCCAGACGCGTGTACGGGCGCGTCGGCTGGCCGCCTCGTCCGCGCCCGGCGACGGTGCCAAGCCGCGGTCGTGCCCCTTCGGGCGAAGGATCTTGCCTGCCCACCGCCTATGCCCCGGCCGTCGCCGGATTGTGGAAGAATGCGCCATGGAAAAATTGTTCATCTCCGCCGACGAGTTGCTCCGGGATTCACTGGAGCTTGCCCGTCGGGTCGTCGCCAGCGGCATGCGCCCGACATTCCTCGTCGCCATGTGGCGCGGCGGCACGCCGATCGGAATCGCGGTGCAGGAGGTGCTCGAGTACCACTCGATTCATGCCGATCACATCGCGATCCGCACGTCCTCCTACAGCGGCATCGACGAGCAGCACAAGACAGTCCGGGTGCATGCCACCGACTACCTGGTGTCGCGCCTGACGGCCGATGACGAGCTTCTGATCGTCGACGACGTCTTCGACTCCGGTCGCAGTCTCGATGCGGTCATCGAGGTCCTCAAGCGGCGCTGCCGGCGTAACCTGCCGGAGAAGATCCGCATCGCCACCGTGTACTACAAGCCCGAGCGCCGCCGCAGCACGCTGGTGCCCGATTTCTTCGTGCACGAGACGTCTCACTGGCTGGTCTTTCCGCACGAGATCCAGGGTCTGACGCGCGAGGAAATTCTGGCGCACAAGCCCGTCGGGCCGGACTTCCTCGATCCTCTCGGTTCCGGGGTGCCGGCCGCGAGTCAGGCGCCGGTCAAGCGAGATAAATGAAGCGGGCAACGCACAGCGCCGCCAACAGGTAGACCAGCCAGTCGCGCCGGCGCGCCTCGCCGCGCACGAGCTTCAACACGGCGTGGGCCACGATGCCAAAGGCGAGGCCGTTGGCGATCGAATAGCTCAACGGAATCATGATGGCTGTGAGGAAAGCCGGGATGGCCTCGCCCGGCTCCTGCCAGCTTACCTCCGCGAGCGCGCCCATCATCATGGCGCCCACCAATATCAGGGCCGGGGCGGTCGCCACGGCCGGAATGGCCTGCACCAGCGGCGCGATGAACAGAGTACCCAGGAACAGCAGCCCGACGGTGACGCTCGTCAGTCCGGTGCGCCCGCCCACCGACACGCCCGATGTGCTCTCGATGTAGCTGGTGACCGGGCTCGTGCCCGCCAGCGCGCCGAACAGCATCGCGATCGAGTCGGCAAGCAGGATGCGGTTCATGCGCGGAACCGTCCCGTCCTCCTGTACGAGCCCGGCGCGCTTGGTCACCGCCATCAGCGTCCCGACGTTGTCGAACAGATCCACGAACAGAAAGACGAACACGATCTCGACGAGCGACACGCCGATGCCGCCTTTGAGGTTCAGCGCCGCCGGAATATTGAGCTGAAACGCGGTCGACGACAGGTCCGCCCAGTGATACGAAAGCGAGCTGCCGTGGATCAGCCCGAAAAACCACGCGGCGCCCGCAGTGCCCAGAATGCCGACGAGTATGGCGCCCTTGATGGCTCGGGCCTGCAGCGCGGCGATGACCAGCAGCCCCAGCACGGCGAGCGCTGGAGTCGCGGCGGTCAGATTGCCCAGACCCACCGTCGTGCCGGGGTTGGCGACGATGATTCCGGCGTTCTTCAGGCCGATGAACGCGATGAACAGGCCGATGCCGCCGCTCACGGCTGCGAACAGCGAACGCGGTATCGCGTTCATGATGAGCTGGCGCACGCCGGCGACCGTCAGCAGGAAGAATGCAACCGCGGAGATGAACACGCACCCGAGGGCGACCTGCCAGGGCAGGCCCATGGTCTTCACGACCGTGTATGTGAAGTAGGCGTTGAGCCCCATCCCGGGGGCGAGCGCGAGCGGGTAATTCGAGAGCAGTCCCATCAGAATGCTGCCGAAGCCCGCCGACACGCAGGTTGCGACCGCGACCCCCGCGATGGGCATGCCCGCGGCGCCGAGAATCACCGGATTGACCACGACGATGTACGCCATCGTCAGGAAGGTCGTCAGCCCGGCGAACAGTTCGGTGCGCACGGTCGTGCCGTGACCTTCGAGGTCGAAGTATCGCGAGAGCATGGGTTCGGAACGCTGCAATTGAACGGTCACTGTGAGGTGCCTCGTCCGTCCCGAGCGGGCGTCGCAGCGCGTTCCGTGTCCGTAATGCGCGCGAGACCGTGAGGCGGCGTCATGCGGAACAGGGGCGCGCGGGCGCGCAGATCATCGGGTGTGTCGGGCGCGGCGCGGGCGGAATCCCTCCCCAAGCACGGGCTTGCGCGCCGTTCCCTGCCGTCCGCAGGTGCAAGGCGAGGCGGGCCATCACCCGACACGCGGAACCGGTTTCTCGCGGCCGCAGCGCCCGCGCGGATCGACGCGCCTGCTGGCCGCAGGCACACCCGGTGCAACATCGAAAGCTCGCATCGTCAGGTGGCCCATTGGCGGCGATTCTACGGGGATGGTAAATTTACGGCAAACCCCGTTTCGTGAGTATCGTAAATCCGATGAGATCCAGGGAAGCATATGTAAGAGCTCTCCCGAAGGCAGAACTCCACCTGCACATCGAAGGAACCCTCGAGCCGGAGCTGGCTTTCCGGCTCGCGCAGAAGCATGGTGTTGCGCTGCCGTACGCCGACGTGGCGGAGCTGCGTGCGGCCTATGATTTCACCGATCTGCAGTCGTTTCTCGATGTGTACTATGCGCTGGCGGACGTGCTGCAGGATGCTGACGATTTCTACGAGCTGGCCCTGAGTTATCTGCAGCGCGCGCATGAGCAGGGCGTCGTTCACGTGGAGATCTTCTTCGATCCGCAGACGCACACCGCGCGCGGCGTCGCTTTCGGCACCGTCGTCGAGGGCTTGCACCGGGCGCTCATCGAGGCGGAGCGGCGTTTCGGCATGACGCACCGCCTGATTGCCTGCTTCCTGCGTCACCTGAGCGCCGCGGACGCGATGCTGACGCTCGATGAGGTGCTCGCGCACCGCGAGATCATCGCGGCGGTCGGTCTCGACTCTTCGGAGGTCGGCCATCCGCCCTCGAAATTCGCCGCAGTGTTCGAAATTGCACGGGAGCAGGGCTTGTTCACGGTGGCGCATGCCGGAGAGGAAGGACCGCCGGCTTACATACACGAGGCGCTCGACGTGTTGGCCGTGCGGCGCATCGATCACGGCGTTCGGTGCGAGGAGGATGCCGAGCTCATGCGGCGTCTGGCCCGCGAGCAGATCGCACTGACAGTCTGTCCGCTGTCGAACGTGAAACTCGGGGTGTTTGAACGCATCGAGCAGCACAACCTGAAGCGGCTGCTCGAGGCAGGCCTGCGCGTGACGGTGAACTCCGATGATCCGGCGTACTTCGGCGGGTACCTGCTCGAGAACTACCTCGCCGTCGAGCGCGCGCTGGGACTCACGAGCGAGCAGCTCGCGATTCTGGCGCGCAACTCGATCGAAGGGTCGTTTCTCGATGCGGCGGCGAAGCGCCGCTGGCTCGCCGCCATCGACGAGTGCGCACGCGCCGAGCTGGCATATTGAGAAGCGCCGGATCCGGCAGAATACGTGGATTTCGCGCGCCGCTCGTCACCTGCGGCGGCGGTCACGTCCCGGTGCCTGTGTCGTGCCGGCGTTTCACGCCGCGGGATCGCCTGTTGGCGAGGGATCACGACTGAGACCGGGCCGGACGTGGGCCCGATCAGCGTGATCCGCCGGGCCGATGCGGTGCCGGCCGCCGCATTTGAACCGGAAGGAACCCTTGCGGGCCGCGCATGTCGCCAGGCCGAGACGATCACCCGGCGGCGCGATGCAGGAATGCCCAGACCACCACCACCGTCATGACGATCACGTACGCGCGTAACCCCCAGAAAATCATCTGCTGGCCCGGCGTGAATCGGACCCTGCGTACCTCGGAAAGCGGCTCATTCCAGCGTTCCTGCTCGATCAGCCGGCGGATGTCCTGCGCGTCGAAATCATGCAGTTCCTTCATGGCTCAGCCTCCAAAGACGTGGGGAAACAACGTGACGATCCCGTACAGCCCGTTACAGACGATCAGCCCGATCATGATCGCGATCGATATCGCATTGCGGCGCGGCGAGTTGACGTGTTCGCCCATCAACTCGCGGTCATTGAGGAGCATCAGCAGGAACAGCATGGCCGCCGGCATGAACACGGTGGCGATGACTTGCACGCTGAGATTGAGAAAGCCGAGGTCGAGCCCGGGGAGCAGCACCAGCACCGAGGCAATCGCGGTACCGGCGACCGCGGGCAGGTAGAACCCGAGCGCCTGCCGCGGCGCCGCATTCAGGGAGCGGTCGATGCCGAAGGCTTCCCCGACCGCCCAGGCGCTGCTGGCGGTGATCACGATGGCGGCGATCAGTCCGGCCTCCATCAGGCCGAGCGCGAACAGCGCCATCATGTCCGTGCCCAGGTGTGCGCGGATCGCGGCCAGGATCGACACGGCATCGAGCTGCTGCGAGCCGGGGGCGCCCTGCAGGGTCCGGGCCGCGAGCATGATCAACGCCATGGCCACGAGCACCATCCCGAACACGCCTAACATCAGGTCGCGCCGGCCGGCGCGAATGTCGTGCGGCAGCAGTCCTTTGTCGACCACGCAGGACTGCTGGAAGAACAGCTGCCACGGCGCAATGGTCGTGCCGATATTGGCGGTGATGAGCACCAGGAATGTCAGGGACAGGAATCCGCCCGGGACCATCCAGCCCTGTCCGGCGAAGGCGCGCGCCACGCCTTGCCAGTCGGGATGGGCGAGCACCGCCAGCGGCACGAATACCAGGTTGAACGCCGCCACGAACAAAGAGATGCGCTCCCAGGTCCAATAGCGCAGGAACACCAGGACGCCGACGATGAAGACCAGCGCCGCCGGCACCGTAAGCCACGCCGGCAGGCCGAGCGCCTGGCCGCCGAGGCGGATGCCGATGAACTCGGTCATCAGGGTCAGCACGTTGGCCACGATCAGATCGACGAGCGAAAACCAGCCCCAAAAGGGGCCGTAGCGCTTCCAGATCAGCTCCGCATGCCCGCGGCGCGTCACCGCGCCGAGGCGCACCGTCATTTCCTGCACCACGTACGCCACGAATCCGAGCAGGATCATCAGGGGCAGGAACAGGCCGAGCCCGTAGGAGGCGCCCGTCTGCATATAGGTGATCACGCCTCCGGCGTCGTTGTCGCCGAGCATGACCAGCACGCCTGGCCCAAGCAGCGCCAGTCCGAGCAGCAGGCGGCCCCGCCAGTCGGTGGCGCCGCGGTGCAGCTCCGCCAGATGCAGGCGGTCCCGCAATCGGTGCTCCAGCCCCTCCGGGATCGGAGGGCAATCCGGGCACGCGCGAATCATCCCCCGTTTCACCCGGGCGTTCATTCGCAGGCTCCGTAGACTGTGATCATCATCCACCACCCTCGAGCGCCCATGACCGGCGGGACTGGCCCTTGCGGATACAGGCATGCCGGCCGCCGCACCGAACTCGCATGGCGGCGACGCACGAAAACGCGCGCCCCGGGATCCGGAGCGTGCTACCGAGACAGAGAAACGGGTGGTGCCGAATCGGCTGGCGCCGCGAGCCCGGCGCCGGGTATCCCGCGCGTCAGCGGGCTACCGCGGTCTGGTTTCCCGGGGTCAGCCCTGCCGAGCGCGGAACGTTGCGCAGTGCGCACCGCCAGCAACCACTCGTACAACTACTGCCCAACTGGGGGAAACCTCGCGGTCCAAAACGACGGCGCGAACCGTACTCCGCGCATCGTGCAAAGTAAATAGGTCAGACAGCAGAGCGCATCCGAATTGCCGCCGCCCGGATCGATGCCGGGGCGCTCGAGCGGATCGATCCGTCGGCGCATGCCGCGGCGGCGCGCCGCTCGGCGGCACTGACCGCGAGATCCGCCCCGAGCGCCGCCGCGCACAGACGGCGATGCCGCTATCCCGGGGCGCGGGCTCATGTGCGGTCGCGCTTCAGTTTGGCGCGGGCGCTCGCGTGGCGGCGCATGGCAGGATCAGCGCGATGAGCGCGGCGGCGGTGTGGTGCCCGGTGTACGCCCGCGCGGAGGCTTCGGTACTATACCGACTTCGCGCCATGCCTTTGCATCAGCGGACTGCGCCAAGAATGCCAAGGAGTCACGCATGCCAGCCGAGACACCGCAACCTGTCACCGCCCGACTCACGAGCGCGGCCATATTCCTCGTCGTGACCCTGAACTCCGGCGCGCAGCACGGTGCCGCGGTGCGCGGCGTGTGCGCCGACCTCGCCGCCCTGGTCCGTGCCGTCGGCGCCCGTGCGCCCGACGGCCAACTCTCGTGCGTCGTGGGGTTCGGTTCCGATGCCTGGGAGCGTATCTTCGGGACGCCGCGGCCCAAGGACCTGCATACCTTCCGCGAGATCAACGGCGTGCATCGCGCGGCCGAGACGCCGGGAGACATGCTGTTACACATTCGTGCCGAGCGCATGGACCTGTGCTTCGAGCTGGCCACCCAGATCATGCTGCGGCTCGATGGCGCGGTCACGGTGGCGGACGAGACGCATGGCTTCGGTTATTTCGACGAGCGTAACGTGCTCGGCTTCGTCGACGGCACGGAGAATCCGGTGGGTCAGTCCGCGTTGGATGCCACGATCATCGGGCAGGAGGACGCCGCCTTCGCGGGCGGAAGCTACGTGATCGTCCAGAAATACCTGCATGACCTGAAGAGGTGGAATTCCGTCCCGGTGGAGGAGCAGGAAAAAATCATCGGGCGGACGAAGCTGTCGGACATCGAGCTCGACGAGGCGGTGAAGCCGACCTCGGCGCACAACGCTCTGACGAGCATCGTCGAGGACGGCCGGGACCTCGAGATTCTCCGACACAACATGCCGTTCGGTGACGCCGGCAAAGGCGATTTCGGCACGTATTTCATCGGTTATGCGCGCTCGCCCGGGACGATCGAGCGGATGTTGGGAAACATGTTCGTCGGCAAGCCTCCCGGCAATTACGACCGGCTCCTCGACTTCAGTCGGGCGGTGACCGGGACGTTGTTTTTCGTGCCGTCGGCGAGCTGGCTCGAGAGTGCCGCGGCGCAGGCCGCTGCCGGCGGAAGCGGCGGCGCGAACGATGCTCCGCTCCAGTCCGTGTCCCGAGCCGCAGATTCTCGTGGCTCACTCGGTATTGGCTCTCTGAAGAAGGATACGAGACATGAACAATCTTCACCGTGAGCTGGCGCCCGTCTCCGGCGCGGCTTGGGCTCAAATCGAAGAGGAGGCCGCGCGCACGCTCAAGCAATATCTGTCCGCACGGCGGGTCGTGGACGTGCCGCCACCGAAAGGTCCGGGCGCCTCGGCCGTCGGAACGGGTCATGTGCAGAACACCGGCCGAAGGGGCACAGGCGGTGCAGCACGCGGCGCGACCGCTGGTGGATCAGCGGGTTCCGTTCGTCCTGTCGCGGCAAGCGATTGACGACGTCGAGCGCGGCGCGTTGGATTCGGACTGGGCAGCGTTGAAGGATGCGGCGCGCAAGATCGCCTTCGCCGAGGATCGCTCGGTGTTTGACGGCTATGCGGCCGCCGGGGCCTCGGCGGGGAGCGATGCTCGGCTGTGGGCGCTGCGGGAGGCCGGAACAGAGCCGTTGGAACCATTCGCGAGCCGGAGGGGCCGTGCCGTGATACTGATGAGAGTCTAGACATGGCGAACCGTAAGCCACGATACCGACCGTATGAGCGACCCGCCGGCGGCTGGGGCGCCGCAGCCGCAACCGCCCGGATACTGATGCAGCAGAGCGTCCTGACCAAAGGATCGCGCGCGCTGCTGTCGATGAATCAGCCGGGCGGGTTCAAGTGCCCGAGCTGCGCATTCCCCGACCCGGACTGCAGACGGGCGCTGGAGTTCTGCGAGAACGGCGCAAAGGCCCTTGCCTTCGAGGCGACCGCACGGCGGCTGACGCGCGAGTTCTTCGCCGAGCACTCGGTCGCCGAGCTCGAGCGTCGGTCCGACTACTGGCTCGAAATGCAGGGCCGCCTGACCGAGCCGATGCGCTACGACACGGGTTCCGACCGGTATGTGCCTTGTACGTGGGACGACGCGTTCGCGCTGATCGGCCGCCACCTGAGTGCGCTCGCGAGCCCTCATCAGGCGGAGTTCTATACCTCGGGCCGCACGTCGAACGAGGCGGCGTTTCTGTACTCCGTGTTCGTGCGCGAGTTCGGCACCAACAACTTCCCCGACTGCTCGAACATGTGCCACGAGCCGACGAGCCGCGGCCTGCCGCCGGCGATCGGTGTCGGCAAAGGTACCGTCGTCATGGAGGACTTCGAGCACGCGGAAGCGATTTTCGTCATTGGACAGAACACCGGGACCAATTCGCCGCGCATGATGACCTGCCTCGTCGAGGCCCGCAGGCGCGGCGTGCCGATCGTGGCGGTCAATCCGATGCCGGAGCGGGCGCTGATCCGCTTCACTGAGCCGCAGGACGTGCTGCAGATGGCCACGCTCGGCTCGACAGCCATCGCGAGCGAATTCGTGCACGTCCGCATCGGCGGCGACCTGGCGCTGCTGAAGGGCATGATGAAGGTCCTTTTCGAGCTCGAGACCGCGGGCGAGCAGGTCATCGACCGCGAGTTCATCCGGCAGCATACGGACGGACTCGAGGCCGTGCGCGCGGAGGCGCTCGCCCAGAAATGGGCGGACATCGTCGAGGTCTCGGGCGTCACCGAAGCGCAGATCCGCCGCGTCGCGCGGATCTATGCCCGTTCGGGCGCCACGATGATCTGCTACGGCATGGGCCTGACTCAGCACCAGGAAAGCTCGCGCCTGCTGCAGCAGGTCGTGAATCTGCTGCTGCTGCGGGGGAACTTCGGCAAGCCGGGCGCGGGAATCGCGCCTATTCGCGGCCATTCGAACGTGCAGGGCGACCGCACCGTCGGCATCGACGAGCGGCCGTCCCAGGCCTACCTCGACCGGCTGCGCGAGGTGTTCGGCTTCGAGCCGCCGCGTGCGCCGGGCCACCACACGGTCGAGTCGCTGGAGGCGATGCTGCGGGGCGAGGCGCGGGTGTTCATCGGGATGGGCGGCAACTTCGTGCGGGCCGTTCCCGATACGGACCGGGCCAACGCAGCGATGCGCCGGCTCGCCTTGACGGTCGGCATCTCGACCAAACTGAATCGCGGCCACGTGGTGCATGGCCGCGATGCGCTCATCCTGCCGGTGGTCGCCCGCTCGGAGATCATCCGCACGCCGGCCGGCGAGCAGTTCGTCACCATCGAGGACGCGATGTCCACAGTGACGCCCTCCCGCGGCGTCCTGGAGCCCGCCAGCCCGCAACTGCTTGCGGAAGTCGAGATCGTGTGCCGCATGGCGATGGCCGCGCTGCCGGACAGCAAGGTGCCCTGGGCGCGCTACATGCGCGATTACGATCTCATCCGCGACACGATCGCCGAGGTCTATCCGCAGATTTTCGCCGGCTTCTCGCAGAAGATCAAAGACCCGCGCGGGTTCCATCTCGACGTGCCGCCGCGCCGCCGAGTCTGGCCGACACCGAGCGGCAAGGCGAACTTTCTGCTGTTTCCCGGATTGCACGCGGATGCCCCGGTATCGGAGCCGGGCATGCTGCGGCTGGCCACCGTGCGCTCCCACGATCAGTTCAACACCACGGTCTACAGCTATAACGACCGTTACCGAGGCGTTCACGATGATCGCATGGTGCTCTTCATGAGCCCGGCGGACCGGATCGCCAGAGGCCTGGAAGACGGCGCCCGAATTGCTCTGGAGACGATCAGCGGCGATGGGGTGAGCCGCAAAGTCGACGGGTTGACCGTGGTCGATTATCCGATGCCGCGCGGGTCGGTGGCGGGCTACTACCCAGAGCTCAACCCGTTGCTGCCGCTCGAATACTACGACCGGCTGAGCGGCACACCCGCGGCCAAATCGATCCCGGTGCGTGTCGTGGCCTCGGCGGTGCCGCCGGCGGACGGCGCGGCAGGTTCCCGGATGCGGTCGGCCGGCAGCTGACGTCGGCGATGGTCGGCCGGGCGC
>JAJYFU010000067.1 GCA_021790795.1 Pseudomonadota bacterium | reverse complement strand
GCCGCAGCGACTGTCTCGTCCCCGGCGGGATACAGCGTCGCGCACTCCACCATTGGCGCACTGATCGCCAACCCGAAGACCCGCGCCATTCTCGACGGGTACGTGCCGGGATTCAGCGCCACACGTGTCGCCGACCGGGGCCGGCACATGACGCTGAAGGCGGTGCAGCCCTTCGATTCGACGCGGCTGACGGACGCGGTGCTGGCGAAGATCGACGCCGCGCTCGCGCAGGTGCCCGCCGCGCCCGAGCGAGTCGAAGTGCGCCAGCCGCCCAATGGCGCGACGAACATTGCGGATGCCGAGCTCGATCCGGCACGCAGACTCAAGCTCTCTCAGCTCCAGAGCGCGCTGCATCGTCCGCTGCCGGAGCAATATATCTGGACACGCGTGCACAAAGCGAGCGCATACGGTCTGGGACCGCACTATTTCCGGCGCGCCTTTGACGTCACGGCGCCCCCGGCGCACGCCACGCTTTATGTGGCCGGCCCGCGCCGCGCCACGATTTATCTCAACGGCAGGGAAGTGGGCCACTTCCAGCTGAACCTGGACTTCCCGATGGGCATTCGCGTGTATGAATGCGACGTCACCGGCCTCGTGCGTGCGGGCCGGAACGTGCTCGCCATCAAGGCGGTGCGCGGGCCGCTGGCCGGCAATGAGGCCGAGGATGCCGTCAGCCGGCATCTGCGCGACGGGAAGGTGCTCGCCGTGATGATCGTCCCGGCGCAACGTGCGATGCAGGCGACACCGCTGGTGATGAGCGATGCGCATTGGCGAGCCACCGCGGGGCCGGTGCCGAGGGGATGGCAGGATCCGCGCTTCGATGCATCGAGCTGGCCGCAAGTCGATGCCCTCGGCGGCATCGAAAGCTCGATCGGCCTGTTCCAGGCTAACGCCGACGCGGGCATGTACGCCTGGCCGGGCTATGACGGGATTTCGCCGTTTCTTGCGCACTATGCGCTCGAGGCCATGGAGGTGCGCCGCGTTTCGGCCGGTGTGGGCGCGATCAACAACCTCCACGCGCTGACCGCAGATTGGCACGGCGGTGACTTCACCGTGACGCTGCCCCGCGCGCACGTTTCGCTGCAGAACGCCCCGCAGGTCGAGCTCGATTTCGGACGCGAAGTGAACGGCCGCATCGAACTGCAATCCGATTCGGACGCGCCCGCTCAAGTGACTGTGCAGTACGGCGAATCCGAGGCCGAGGCCCTGATGCAGCCGTACCTGGGTGTGGACCCGGTCTATCTGCCGCCGCATGGCACCGCATACGGACCGAAGAGCGCATTCCGCTACGCCGTCATCCGCTTCACCGGCGGGCGCTCGACCCCATTGCGGACGATTCGTCTCGATGGCATCGCGTATCCGGTGAGATACCAGGGGTCGTTCGAGTCCTCCGATCCGCTGCTCAACAGAATGTGGGCCATCGGCGCCTACACGGCGCACCTGTGCATGCAGGATGACATCTGGGATGCGCCCAAGCGGGACCGCAACCGCTGGATGGGTGATCTCGACGTGAGCGGGCGCACCATCGCCGATGTATTCGGCGATCACTTCCTGATGCGCGACACGCTCAACCGCCTGCTCGGCCCTGAGCCCATCAAGCAGCACGTGAACGGCATTCCCGGCTACTCGGCCTTCTGGCTGACCGGTGAGCGTGAGTATTACCTGCATACCGGCTCGCTGCAGCAGCTGCGCAGCGTGCACACGCGCCTCGTGCAGCTGCTGCAATACATGGAGAAGGATCTCGACCGCCGCGATCTGTTCTCCGACCTGACGCACGCCTGGCCGTTCGTGGACTGGGCGCCGGGCATGAGCGGCTACACCGCCCAGACGCGCATGGCGACTCAGTTCGAATACTATGCGGCGTTCAAGGACGGCGCCTATCTGCTGCGCGTGTTGCACGATGAGAAGAACGCTGCACGCATGGCGAGCGAAGCGAGCGCGCTCAAGGCCGCGGCGCAGAAGTACATGCGGGATGCGCACGGCACGTTCGGGGATCGCTGGCAACCCAATGCCTACGCCGTTCTCTCGGGCGTCGCGAACCAGGCTCAGTACGCGGCGATCTGGCACCAAGTGCTTGCGCAGGCCGGCAATCCTAAATACCGCTCCTACATCATCACGCCGTATTACAACTTCTACGTCGTCAGCGCGATGGCCAAGATGGGGCACCGGCGCGCGGCACTGAACTGGATCCGCCGCTACTGGGGCGGCATGGTGCGCGAGGGCGCGACCAGTTTCTGGGAGGGCTACAACCCGACCTGGTTCAAGGGCTATCTCTTCCACGAGTCCCTGCAGGCCGACAATGTGTCGGGTTTCAGCGTGAGCCTGGCGCACGGCTGGTCGAGCGGCGTCACGCCGTGGTTGATGAGCCAGGTGCTGGGCATCCGGCCGACCGCCGGCGGATTCGCGCGCGTTGACATCCGGCCGGACCTGATCGGCCTGGAGTGGGCGAAAGGGTCGGAACCGACGCCGCATGGGCTGCTGCGCGTCGCGATCCGCAATGCGCACGGTTACATCACGACGATTCATCTGCCCGCGCAGGTCGTGGCGCGGGTGTCCGTGCCGGTTCCCGCTCCCGGTGCACCGGTGCTGGTCAACGGCAGGCCCAGGGCGAGCCGGCCTGCCGACGGCGGTAAGCGCGCCATCGTGATGCTGAAAGGAGCGGGCCGATACGTCCTGACCAGCCGTTAGGGCTCCCCGGGGACCCCCGCTCAGCGCCGCTGCGAGCCGACGCGCGACCGCGCCTTGGCGCTGCCGGCCGCTTGCCGCTGCTGCGGCGCGGCGGGGTGCCGGCCCGTCCAGCCGAGATCCTCGCTGATGCGCTGCGCGGTGGTGAGCACATCCCGGCTCAGCGTGTGCATACGCTGGTCGCTCATGTACTGCGCCGCGCTCGAGACACTGATCGCCGCGATGGTGCGGCCGGCGACGTCGCGGATCGGCGCGGCGATGCAGCGGATCTGATCCTCGTTCTCTTCCAGATCGAACGCGTATCCGACGCGCGCGTAGCGGCGCATGCGCTCGAGCCACTCCTGCAGGCTCATCTCGCTTCGCCGCTCGGCGCGCTCGCTGCGAAACAGCTCCACCCAGGCGTCGTCGTCGAGATCGAGGATCAGCGCCTTGCCGAGCCCGGTGGAGCTTACCGGCTGCAGCTCGCCGATCCGCGAGCTGATATTGATGCGGCGCTTGCCCGGGACCTTGTCGAGGTACAGCACGTGGCCGTGGTCGAGCACGCCGAGGTGCACGGTGTCCTCGGTGAGCAGCGCCAGGCGCTCCAGATGCGGCGCCGCCACGCGCGGCAGATCGAGCTCATCTCGCACCCGGAAGCCGAGCTCGAGCAGCTTGGGGCCGAGGCTGTAGCCGCTGTGCGGCACGAACGACAGATAGCGCCGGTCGGTCAGCGCCGAGGCCAGACGGTGTGTGGTGCTGCGCGTCAGGCCGAGCCGCGCCGCCAGGTCGCCGAGCTTGATCGGGCCCTCGGCGACGACGTCGATCACGTCGAGTCCGCGCAGCAGCGTCTGGCTGCCGAGGCGGGCGCGCTGCGGCGCCTCACCGCGCGCGGCGAGGTGCTCGTCCCGGCCTGCGTGTCGCGTGCTTCTCATTATGTGGTACCCGTATTAGTATGTGGGACAGGGGCCGCGGCCGCAACCACAGCGACCCGCAGCCCGTCCGTCCGCCCCCGACCTGAGACCCGACGCAGTACATGACGTTCCCGCTGATCCGACAAGTGCGCGCCTTCGTCATCCGCGGCGGTGGCGCCGATTACCACGACCAGGCCGGCGCCCACTGGATAGACGATCACATCGCGACGCCCATGAGCCGCTATCCGGAGTATCGCCAGAGCCGGCGCAGCTTCGGCATCAACGTGCTCGGCACGCTGGTAGTGGAAATCGAAGCGGCTGACGGCACGATCGGATTCGCGGTGACCACGGGCGGGGAGCCGGCCGCCTACATCGTCGAGCATCATCTCGCCCGTTTTCTCGAGGGCCGTGATCCGGCGTGCGTGGAGCAGATCTGGGATCAGATGTATTTCGCGACCCAGTACTACGGGCGCAAGGGCCTGGTCGTGAACGCCATCTCCGGCGTCGACCTCGCGCTGTGGGATCTGCTCGGGCGGCTGCGCCGCGAGCCGGTCTATCAGCTGCTCGGCGGCAAGGTCCGCGAGGAACTCATCTTCTATGCGACCGGCTCGCGGCCGGATCTGGCCGAGAAGCTCGGGTTCATCGGCGGCAAACTGCCGCTGCATCACGGTCCGGCCGAAGGCGAACAAGGTCTGCGGCGCAATCTCGAGGCCCTCGGCGAGATGCGCAGCCGCGTGGGCCGCGACTTCTGGCTCATGCTCGATTGCTGGATGAGCCTCGATCTTCCCTACGCGGTCAGGCTGGCGCATGGCGCGCAGGCGCACGGCTTGAAATGGATCGAGGAGGCGCTATCGCCCGATGACTACTGGGGTTACGCACAGCTGAAGCGTAGCACGCCGCCCGGGATGTTGGTGACTACCGGGGAGCACGAAGCGACCCGCTGGGGATTCCGAATGCTGCTCGAGATGGACTGCTGCGACATCATCCAGCCCGACGTCGGCTGGTGCGGCGGGCTCACGGAACTGCAGAAGATCGCCGCGCTTGCCGATAGCCACGGCGCATTGGTGATCCCGCACGGCTCGAGCGTCTACAGCTATCACTTCGTCATCACGCGCCACAACAGCCCCTTCGCGGAATTCCTCATGATGGCGCCCGAGGCCGACCGCGTCGTGCCCATGTTCCACCCGCAGCTGATCGGCGAGCCGGTGCCCGTCAACGGGCGGCTGAAGCTTCCCGACACGCCGGGCTTCGGCGTCGAGCTCAACCGCGGCCTGCCGCTGCACCGCCCGTATCCGCGCTGAGCCGTCCGCCCCGTCTTCCCCCCGATTCACGCTGCTGCAGGAAATCGATCGCTACGCCATGAAACTGTTGCGCTACGGCCCCGCCGGCCATGAACAGCCCGGACTCATCGACGGACACGGCACGCTCCGCTCGCTGGCTGGGCAGATCCCGGACCTCGACGCCGCGCATCTCGCGCCGGCGAGTCTGGCGCGGCTGGCCGCGATCGATCCTGCGAGCCTGCCGGCCGTCGCCGGCAGCCCGCGCCTCGGCGTGCCCGTCGCCGGCACGCGCAAATTTCTCGCCATCGGCTTGAACTACGCCGACCACGCCGCGGAATCCAACCTGCCCATCCCCACCGAGCCGGTGGTGTTTACCAAGGCCGTCAGCTGCCTGCAGGGCCCGAACGACGCGGTCATGCTGCCGAAGGATTCGCGCAAGAGCGACTGGGAGGTCGAGCTCGGTGTCGTAATCGGAACGACGGCCCGCTACGTCGAGGAGCGCGACGCGCTGGACTACGTCGCCGGCTACGTCGTGGTCAACGATCTGTCCGAGCGTGAGTACCAGATCGAGCGCGGCGGCACCTGGGACAAGGGCAAGGGCTGCGACACCTTCGGGCCGGTCGGCCCGTGGCTGGTGACGCGCGATGAAGTCGGCGACGTGCAGAACCTCGGCATGTGGCTCGAGGTCAACGGCGAGCGCAAGCAGACGGGCAACACGCGCACCATGATCTTCGCAGTCGCGACTCTGGTGAGCTACGTCAGCCGCTTCATGACCCTGGAGTCCGGCGACATCATCACCACGGGCACGCCGCCCGGCGTCGGCATGGGGCAGAAACCCGCGCCAGTGTATCTCGCTCCCGGGGACCGCATCCGGCTCGGCATCGAGAAGCTCGGCGAACAGAGCCAGACCGTGCACGCCTGGCGGCGGCGTTGAGGAGGACGGGGACATGAGTGTGTACGCGGGACGTTTCCAGCATCGGGCCGCGGTGATCACCGGCGGCGCATCGGGCGTCGGGCGCGAGGCGGCGATGCGCATCGCTGCCGAGGGCGGTAAGGTGTGCCTCTGGGACTGGGACGAAAAAGCCCTGAGCGCGGCGGCGCAGGCCATTCCCGGCGCGCAAGCCGCCAAGGTGGACGTGGCGGACGCCGAACAGGTGTCCCGCGCGGCCGAGCGAGCCTTCGGAGACTTCGGGCGCATTGACGTGCTCATCGCGAGCGCCGGCATCACCGGGCCCACCGCCACGCTGTGGGAGTATCCGCCGCAGGAGTGGCGGCGCGTCATCGACGTCGATCTCATCGGCGTCTTCAACTCCTGCCGCTCCGTCGTGCCGTACATGCTAAAGAATGGCTACGGGCGGATCGTCAACATCGCCTCGGTCGCGGGCAAGGAGGGCAATCCGAACGCCTCGGCCTACTCGGCCGCCAAGGCCGCGGTCATCGGCCTCACCAAGTCCCTCGGCAAGGAGCTCGCCCAGACGGGCGTGCGCGTCAACAGCGTGACGCCGGCAACGTTCAAGAGCCCGATTCTCGCGCAGCTGCCGCAGAGCCAGATCGACTACATGCGCTCGAAGATCCCCATGGGACGGCTCGGAGAGGTCGAGGAGGTGGCCGCGCTGGTGTGCTGGCTCTCGAGCGAGGAGTGCTCGTTCTCCACCGCCGCCACGTTCGACATCTCCGGCGGACGAACGACGTACTGATGCGCTTCGCTGCACGGATCTGCGCCGTCGCGATTTCCCCGCCCGCCACCGGGCGGCCGCGTGCATTCCCGCGGCGACCGTCATGAGCGAACAGCTGACTCTCGTTGACGCCCACATGCATCTGTGGGACCTCAAGCGCATCCGCTATCCCTGGCTCACCCCGCCGCTGCCCGTGGGCATCACCGGCGACGTGGCACCCATTGCGCGCGATTACCTGCTCGACGACTATCTGCGCGACGCCGCGGTCGGCGGCGTGCATGCCGTCAAGATCGTCCACATCGAGGCGGGCGCCAACCCTGCCGATGCCCTCGCCGAGACGCGCTGGCTGCAGCAGACCGCCGACGCGCGGGGCTTTCCGCAGGCCATCGTCGCCCACGCCGAGCTCGAGAAACCCGGCGCGCCGGCCTTGCTCAGACAGCACGCCGCGCATCGCAACGTGCGCGGCATCCGCCAGATCCTCAACTGGCACCCCGATCCGGCCAAGACCTACACCGCGCGCAACCTGCTCGAAGAGGACGCCTGGCATGCGGGCTTCGCGCAGCTCGCGCGCCACAGCCTCTCATTCGACCTGCAGATCTACCCGGCGCAGATGCCGGCCGCGGCCCGCCTCGCCGCGCGCCATCCCAACACGCCCCTGATTCTCAACCACACCGGCATGCCGCTCGAGAAGGACGCGGAGGGACTCGCGGTCTGGCGCAGCGGCATGCGGCTGCTGGCGGCGCAGCCGAACGTAGCGGCGAAGATCTCCGGCCTCGCGATGCTCGACTGGCACTGGAGCGGGGAGTCGCTGCGCCCGTTCGTGCTCGAGACGCTCGAGATATTCGGCGCGGCGCGCACCATGCTCGCCAGCAACTTCCCCGTCGATCGGCTGTTCGGCACGTTCGGGCGGTACTTCGAGGTCTACGGGCAGATCCTCGGCGGCGCAAGCGCCGCCGAGCGCGCCGACCTCTTCGCCGGCACGGCCGAGCGCATCTACCGCATCTGAACTGCCGTGACCCTGAGCTGCGCCTCCCGATCTCCACACGTTCCACCTGGCGGACCGGTATGACACCCAATCCACTGCTCGGCGTCGTCTTCCACTGGATCGGCGGGCTCGCCTCGGCGAGTTTCTACGTGCCGTACCGCGCCGTGCGCGGCTGGTCATGGGAGGTGTTCTGGCTGATCGGCGGGGTGTTCAGCTGGATCATCGCGCCGTGGCTGTTCGCTGGCGTGCAGACCCACCATCTGCTCGCCGTGCTGGCGGCGACGCCGCCGCGCACGCTGGCGCTGTGCTACTTCTTCGGCGTGCTGTGGGGTTTCGGCGGCCTCACTTTCGGTCTGACCATGCGCTACCTCGGGATCTCCCTCGGCACCGCAGTCGCCCTGGGCCTCACCGCCGCCTTCGGTACGCTGATTCCGCCGCTGGTGAGCGGCCAGCTGTTCGGCAGCCTCATCCACGGAACCGGCGGGCGGATCGTGCTGCTCGGCGTGGCGGTGGCGCTGGGCGGTATCGCCGTCGTCGGCAAAGCCGGCCACGACAAGGAGCACGAGCAGGCGCAACGTCATCTCACCGAGCAGGACCGCGCCCTGCCGCGCGAGACCGACTTCCGCAAGGGCATCGCGGTGGCGATTTTCTCAGGCATCATGAGCAGCTGCTTCGCCTACGGGCTCGATGCCGGCGGCCCGATCCAACATCTGACGCTGGCGCAGGGCACCGGCACGCTCTGGCAGGGACTGCCCGTGCTGGTGGTGGTGCTGCTCGGCGGCTTCACCACCAACGCCATCTGGTGCCTGTATCTGATCGTGCGCAATGCCAGCGGACGGGACTTCAAGACGGGCGTCGACGCCGACGGCGCGAGGGTCTCCTTGCCGCGCAACTACCTGCTGTGCGCCCTCGGCGGCACGGCCTGGTACCTGCAGTTCTTCTTCTACACCATGGGGGAAAGCCAGATGGGCCGATACGCCTTCTCCAGCTGGACGCTGCATATGTCCAGCATCATCATCTTTGCCACCCTGTGGGGACTGGCGCTCAGGGAGTGGAAGGGCGCGAGCGCGCGCAGCTTGCTCATCATGACCGCGGGCCTCGCCACCCTGGTCGGCGCGACGGTCGTGATCGGTCTCGGCAACTACCTCGTGGTGCGCGGATGAGCGCCGGGGGCTGGGGCCGCAAAATCGTGCGGGGCGCCGCGGCGCTCGCGGTGTTTATCGGCGCGCCGGCGGCGTGGGCCGCCGGGCACTGGACTGAAGCCTGGTACTCCCCGCCGTTTCCGATCACTGCGGTGTGGGGCTGCAATCAGGTGCGCACCTTCACGCATCAGTCAGTGCGCCAGGTGGTGCAGCTTGAGGCCGGCGGCAACCGCGTGCGCGTGCGCCTGACCAACGAGCTCGGGCTCTCACCGGTGCGATTCGGCGAAGTCACCGTCGCGGCGTCATCGCCGAACGGCGTGCTGCAGGGCGCCGTTCACGTACTCACCTTCGGCGGCAAGCGCGGCGGCGTCATTCCCATCGGCAAGGCGTGGGTGAGCGATCCGCTCGGCATGAAGGTTCACCGTTTCGAGAACGTCGCGATCTCCGTGTACTACCCCAGCGGCGCCACGCCGGCGGGCCATCTGAAACACCTGTGGGTGTCCCCGCCGGGCAATCACGTGACCGAGGCGCTCTGGCCGCAGGGTGCACGTCCCCAGGCGCCGGGGCTCGCCAGCGGCGTCGAAGTGTCCACCGTCCGTCCGCATCCCGTGCTGGTCGCGTTCGGCGATTCCATCACCGAGGGCTTCTGCTCCACTCCCGGCACGCACCGCGACTATCCGGAGCAACTCGCCCGTCTGCTCGCGGCGCATGCCGCGGAGCGGCGCTGGGTGGTGATCAACTCCGGCATCAGCGGCAATCGGCTGCTGCACGACGGCGCCGGCCCGAAGGCGCTGGCGCGATTCGGGCGCGACGCGCTCGATATCGCCGGCGTGCACGCCATCGTCCTGCTCGAGGGCATCAATGACATCGGGTGGGCCTACGATCCGCGCGGCGACACCGGTCCGCTGCCGGCCGCGGCCATCATCGGCGCCTACCGCGATCTGATTCGGCGCGCGCACGCGCACGGCATCAAGATTTTCCTCGGCACGCTCACGCCCTACCTCGGGGCGACGTACGAGCATCCCGAGGGCGAGAAGGTGCGCGAGCAGGTCAACGCCTGGATCCGCAGGGGCCACGGCTTCGACGGCGTCATCCATTTCGACGGCGCGCTGCGCGATCCGCGCCATCCGCACCACTTCATCGGCTCGGACCAGTGCGGCGACGATCTGCACCCGAACGACGCCGGGTATCACCTCATGGCCGAGACCGCGTACAAGGAGTTGTTTGCGCCGAGCCGGCCGCTCTCTCGCGCCGCGGCCGCCGGCCCGCGCGGCTGAGGCGCCCGGGCATGGCCAGGATCAGCCGCCGCCGCGCGCTGCTCGGCACGGGATTGCTCGCGGCCGCACCGGCGCTGCTGCGGCCCTCGGCCGCGCACGGTGCCGAAGGAGATGTCGCGGCCCCGCTTGCCGAGGGGGTCCGGCCGACGCGCCTGCGCGCGGAGCGCAGCGAGCAGCCGCTCGGCCTCGAGGCCGAGCAGCCGCGCCTGTCCTGGGCGCTCGCGAGCCGTGCGCGCGGTGTGATGCAGGGCGCCTATCGCATCACGGCCGCCTCGACGCGCGAACGACTCGAGGCGGGCGGGGCCGACCTCTGGGACAGCGGTGTTGTGCGCTCGGACCGCTGCTTCGAGGTGCTCTACGAAGGCAGGACGCTCCATTCTGCGCAGCGTGTGTGGTGGCGGGTGCAGGTGTGGGACGGCGACGACCGTCCATCGGCACCCAGCGAGCCCGCCTGGTTCGAGATGGGGCTGCTGCAGCCATCCGACTGGCAGGCCGAATGGCTGGACATCGAGGACCCGCACGAGCGCGCCGACCGCGCGGTCGGCATTCACTGGATCTGGAGCGACGCGCCGGCGCTCGCCCCTGAACCGCAGCAGTTGCGACATCGGTTCACCCTGCCCGGGGGCGTGCGGCAGGCGCAGCTATGGTTGTCCGCCAAGGACGACCTGCTCGGCGTGTGGATCGACGGCCAGCCGGTCTCGCTGCCCGCCGAGCGGCCCTGGGGGTCGATGCAGCGCATCGCGCTGCCGGTGACCGCTGGCGCGCACGTCATTGCCGTGAGCGGCCGCGCGGACCCGGGCACCTTCATGCCAGGGACGGGCGGTGCGCTCGCCGCGATGGTGAAGGTGTGGCACCGCGATGGAACGATCGGTCGTTTCCCGAGCGGACCGGATTGGCGAGCCTCGCGTACGGCACCGGCCGGCTGGACTCAGCCAGGCTTCGATGACAGCGACTGGCCACGCGCGCGTCCCGCCGCCACTGCCCCGCGGTGCGATCCGCGTCCGCCGCGCATGGCGATGTTCGCGCGCCGCGAATTCGACGTCCTGAAGCCACTGGCGCGTGCCAGACTCTACGCAACGGCTCTCGGTGCCTATGAGCTGTACCTCAACGGGGGGCGGCTGGGTACGGCCCGGCTGTCGCCGGAAATCACCGTGGCCAACGACCACGTGTTATATCAATGCTACGACGCCACCGAGCAGGTGCATCCCGGCCGCAACGCGCTCGGCGCACTGATCGGCGATGGGTGGTATGCCTCTGCATTCAGTTGGACGAACGAGCGTTATTCCCTCGCCGGCAGTCCGCGTCGATTTCTCGCGCAGCTGGTGCTCGAGTACACCGATGGCAGCCGCGACGTCATTGTCACGGACTCGAGCTGGCGGCTGGCCGACTCGATGATCCTCTCGTCGGAAATCTACAACGGCGAGGATTACGACGCGCGGCTGGAGCGCCCCGGTTGGAATCTGCCGGATTACGACGCCTCCGCCTGGCAGACCGCTGCGATCGGCGCACGGCCGCGCGAGCGGCTCGTGGCACAGGTCGACCCACCGATCCGCGCTCTGATGACACTGGCGGTGCGCGCGATCACGCAGCCGCGGCCGGGCGTCTACGTCTGCGACTTCGGGCAGAACTTCGCCGGCTGGTGCCGGCTGCACGTCACGGGGCCGGCGGGCGCGAGGGTGCGCCTGCGGCACGCGGAGATCCTCTACCCGGACGGTACCATCAACACATCTAACCTGCGTGCGGCGCTTGCAACGGACCACTACACGCTGCGCGGCGATCCGCATGGCGAGACCTACGAGCCGCATTTCACCTACCACGGCTTCCGTTACGTGGAGATCACCGGCTATCCCGGCGTGCCCACCCGCGAGTGCCTCGAAGGCGTGGTGGCGCACACCGATGCCGCCGAGAGCGGCGCGCTCGAGCTCGAGCAGCCGATCGCGCAGCAGATCTGGCATAACGCTCTCTGGAGCCAGCGCTCTAACTTCTTCGGCGTGCCGACCGACTGTCCGCAGCGCGACGAGCGCATGGGCTGGATGGGCGATATCCAGGTGTTCCTGGACGCCGCCGCGTTCAACATGGACGTCGACGCGTTCATCCGCCGCTTCATGGGCGAGGTGCGCGCTGGTCAAACGCCCGATGGTGCTTTCCCCATCGTCACGCCCCAGCCGCGCTCTTTCCCCGAGCTGGTGACCGCGGGGTGGAGCGATGCGGGCGTGATCCTGCCCTGGACGCTGTATCGGCGCTACGGCGACACCGCCGTGATCGAAGAGAACTGGATCCACATGCAACGCTGGGTCGACTACGTGGCCGCGGCCAATCCGGATTTCATCTGGCGGCAGCGTCGCGGCATCGATCTCGGCGACTGGCTGTCGGTCGTCTCCACCAACGCTGATGTCGCGCCGAATCCCGCCGAGGCAACGACGCCGAAGACGCTCGTCGCGACGGCCTATTGGGCCCGCTGCGCGGCCTTGATGGCCGAGATGGCCGCGGCCATCGGTCACGCCGACGAGGCGCAGCGCTACGCCAGCATGCGCCGGCGCATCGAACAGGCATTCGTACGTGAATTCCTCCGCGCAGACGGTACCGTCGGCAACGGCAGCCAGACCAGCTACGCGCTCTCGCTGCGCTTCGGGCTGGTACCGTCGGCGCTGCGCAGGCGCGCCGGGGCGCGGCTCGCCGCGAATGTCGAGGCCCGGGGCAACCTGCTGTCCACGGGTTTTCTCGGCACCCCCTGTCTGCTCGATGCGCTCGCCGACACCGGCCAGCAGCGCCTCGCGATCACGCTGCTGCTGCAGACGAAATACCCGTCCTGGGGCTACATGATCGATCACGGCGCGACCACGATGTGGGAGCGCTGGAACGGCAATGCGGTCGATCAGTCCATGAACTCCTTCAATCATTACGCGCTCGGCGCGGTGGTCGGGTTCATGTACCGGCGCGTCGGCGGCATCAACGAGGCCGCGCCCGGCTTCCGGCGCATCAAGGTCGATCCGATCTTTGATGCGCGCATTCCGCGCGTGCGTGCCCACTACGCCTCGTGCCTCGGGCCGATCTCGACGGAGCTCGAGGGAGATGCGCGCGGCCTCGCGCGGCTGCAGGTGCGGGTACCGGCGAACAGCCGCGCCGAGGTGCATCTGCCGGGCCTGCCGG
>JAJYFU010000066.1 GCA_021790795.1 Pseudomonadota bacterium | reverse complement strand
GTCGCGCTCGGCGAACTCGCGCACGAGCGTAAAGAGCGCCCGTTCCCACTCGGCTCGCCCGATCACCGTATCCACGTCATCGATCGCCAGGCATTCGAGCTGCGGCAGACCCGCAAGCACCTCGACCCCGAGCTCGGACAGCTGCCGCAGCGGCAGGTAGCCCGAACGGCGCGCAAGCGCGGCGGCCGCGCATACCGCCTGCAGCAGATGCGTCTTGCCCGCCCCCGATGGACCGGCCAGCCAAGTCACGCCACCCTGCCCTGCGGCCGCCCGCCGAGCATGGGCGAGCGCCTCGCCATTGCGCGCCGGCAGAAAGCTCTCGAACACGGCCCGATCCCGCAGCCGTACACCGAGCGGCAGTTGCTGCATGCGCGTGGCCTCAGGCGGGACGGGGCGGGGCCGTCCACGCCCGGCGCGCGAACGTCACGAAGTAGTCGAGCCCCGACAGCACGGTCGTCACGAATACGATCAGTGCCGCGGCGCGCAACACGCCGGCGGACGGCAACAGGAAAGCCGCCGCGAACATCACGCCGGCGAGGTAGAGCAACTGCGCGGCGGTGTTGATCTTGCTGATCACCGTGGGACGGCCGCGCAGCGGCCCAACCCAGAGCTTGAAGGCCAGGGCGCCGAGCGCGATCATCACATCGCGCGCCACGGCCGCGGCGGTGATCCACCAGGGCACCAGGCCCAGCCACGCGGACTCGACGAACACCACCAGCAGCAGCAGCTTGTCCGCCGCAGGATCCAACACCTTGCCGAGCTCGGAGACCCAGTTGAACCGCTTGGCGAGAAAGCCGTCGAGCCCGTCCGAGATCGCGGCCGCGATGAACAGACCCAGCGCCAGCACGTAGCGCCCGTCATGCAGCGCGGTGGCAACCGGCCACACCAACACCAGCCGGATCAGGCAGATGAGGTTCGGAATGTGGCGCACGGAATCAGCGTGACACGTCCAGTTCGTCCGGCGCGGGCGTTTCGTCCAAATCTTGCTCCGCCGGTGCGTACCGGAAGGCCAGCCCCCCGGAAGCGGCGATCCGCTTGAGCCGCGGCGAGCTCGCGAGCATCGGTCCGACCGTCTCGGCGCCGCCGCGAGCCCACAAGTGAAACAGCGCAGTCGCGCCGTGAACCCGGGCAACCGTGGAGCGCTCCACGCCCGGCACGGCCGCCAACATTGTCTCGACGCGCGCGTAATCCGGCAGGGTTGCGATGCCGTCGATGCGCACGCGCACCTCGCTGACCTGGTCCGCCGCAGTGGCCTCGACCGGAGGCGCCAGCAGGTTGACCGTAGCGTCGATCCCGGTGCTGATCGAGCCCGTGAAGTGACGTGTCATGAACGGTGTGACGAGGGTCCAGCGCCAGACGCCGGACTGCCCGGCGTCGCCCGGTGCTCCGGCACCATCCGGCGACGGCGCCGCGATGCTCGGCGAGGCCGGCATCGGGGGAGCGAACTGCGCCGATCCGCCCGACGGCGCACCCTGGAGGCTCGAGGTGGTCTGCACGGGATGCCCGACCAGCAGCTGCTCGGCACTGAAGCGGTGTACCGTCGCCAGCAGCGACTCCGCGCTCAACAGGCGGCCGCTCGCATCGCGCACCGAGAGCGGCACGATGCTGATCGGCAGCCCGCGCGCCTCGGCCGCCTGATTGATGGCGGCCGCATCGCCGGCCTGCGCGCGCTGCCGTGGCGCGGGATTGAGCACCACGAGGGTGAACGGCCGCTCAGGGCTCCATACGCTGAGGCCGGCTGCACGGATCGCCTGATCGATCCGCGGTCCGTCGAACATCACCTGGCGCGCGCCGAGCCGGTCCGGCAGATAGCCCAGCACGTAAGTTTCGGCCGCGGCGACCAGCGGCGCGAGCGCCGGATCGGTGGCGACCTGCCTGTGCCCCGTCGCCCGCACCAGCGCCGCGCGCATCGCCTGCGCGAGCGCCTCAGGGGTTCGCGCCGCGATATTGACGGTGTACACCGGCACTTCGTGGCTGGCGTGCGACACCGCCGGGAGCGCCGCACAGGCGAGCATCGGCAGCACACGCCGCAGTCGGCGAAATACAGTGATCGTGCGAGCTGGCATTGATTGTCCGTTCGTGCCGCGCCTCCGCAGCGGACGGAAGGTACAATACCATACACGCACCGGCCGCACGGCGGCCGATCCACCCTCGAAAGAGACCCATGAAAGAAGGGCAAGCACTTGGCCCCATGACATACCGCGACGCGGGTGTCGACATCGACGCCGGCGACGAGCTCGTGGAGCGTATCAAACCCCATGTGGCGCGCACCCGCCGACCGGAAGTGCTGGCCGGCATCGGCGGCTTCGGTGCGCTCGTGGAGATTCCCTCGGGCTACCGCCATCCGGTGCTGGTGTCGGGGACCGATGGCGTGGGCACGAAACTGCGCTTGGCCATCGACAGCGGCCGGCACGACACCATCGGCATCGATCTGGTGGCGATGTGCGTCAACGACGTGGTCGTGCAAGGCGCAGAACCGCTGTTTTTCCTCGACTACTACGCCACCGGCACGTTGCACGTCGCGGTGGCCGAAGCCGTGATTCGCGGCATCGTCGAGGGCTGCGCCCAAGCGGGCGCCGCGCTGGTCGGCGGCGAGACGGCCGAAATGCCCGGCCTGTACGCGGGCGAGGACTACGACCTGGCCGGCTTCTGCGTCGGGGTGGTCGAGAAAGAGGCCATCATCGACGGACGCGCCACGCGTGCCGGCGATGCCATCATCGGGCTCGCATCCTCCGGACCGCACTCCAACGGTTACTCGTTGATCCGCAAGGTGCTCGCCGCCAGCGGCGCCGACCCGCACACCGCTCTGGAGGGCAAGCCGCTCATCGAGCGGCTGCTCGCGCCGACGCGCATCTACGTCAAACCGTTGTTGGCGCTGGCGCGCGCGCTGCCGGTGCACGCCCTGGCGCACATCACCGGCGGCGGACTCACGGACAACATTCCGCGAATCTTGCCGGAGGGACTCGAGGCCCGCCTCGAGCGCGGCCGCTGGCCCCAGGATCCGGTGTTCGAGTGGCTGCGCCGCGCCGGCAACATAGATGCGCACGAGATGTACCGCACATTCAACTGCGGCATCGGCATGGTGGCGGTCGTGCCGGACGGCCAGGCCGCCGCCGCGGTCGAGTTTCTCGCGGCGCGCGGCGAGGATGCGCGCGTGATCGGTCAGATCCGCGCCGGCGCGCGCGGCGTGGTCATCGATTGAGCGCCCGGGCGCGCCTGCGGCTCGGAATCTTGATCTCCGGCCGTGGCTCGAACATGGCGGCGATCGCCCGGGCCTGCCGTGAGCGGCGGATCGCCGCCGAGGTCGCCGTGGTGCTCTCGGAGCGGCCCGAGGCCGAGGGGCTGATCATCGCGCAGAAGTTGGGCCTCGATGCGCGAGCGATCCCCTGGCCGGGCGCCGCGCGCCGTGTCGAGTTCGAGCAGGCCGCCGAGGCGGCGCTCGAGGAGACGGGCGCGCAACTCATCGTGCTCGCCGGCTTCATGCGCATTCTCTCCGGGCCGTTCGTCGCCGCGCACGACGGCGCCATACTCAACATCCACCCCTCGTTGCTGCCGAAGTATCCAGGGCTGCATACCCACCGGCGGGTACTCGATGCGGGGGACCGGGAGCACGGCGCCACGGTGCACTTCGTCACCGACGAGCTCGACGGCGGTCCGCGCATTCTGCAGGCCAAGGTTCCGGTGCTCGAGAACGATACCGAGGACAGCCTCTGTGCGCGGGTTCAAACGACCGAGCACATCATTTACCCTCGGGTCATCGGTTGGCGGGCCGACGACCGGCTCCTGTGGCGCGCCGGGTGCCCGTGGCTCGACGGCCGGCCGCTCACAGACCCGCTCGTGGAGACGTTCGATGCTTGACTGGAAAGCCCTGCCCTCGAAGGCGGCGAGCGCCGTGGTTGCGCTGCTCGCCACCGCGCTGTGCCACGCCGGTTCCCCGCCGGCGCCGCAGGCGGTGAAGCCGCCGACCTTCGTGGCGACCTATTCGGTCGCCTGGCACGGCATCACGGCCGGCGGCGCCACCCTGTCGCTCGCGCAGACCGGACCGGACACGTACCGCTACAGCTCGGTCGATCGCGCCGATGGCGTGTTCCGGCTGTTCGTGGGAACGGGAATCACCCAGGAAAGCCGCTTCCAGCTGGTGGGCGGCCAGATCCAGCCGCTAAGCTTCCGCTCACGGGGCGGCGGACCGCCGGAGAACGTCCGCTTCGACTGGGCGAGCGGACGCGTCATCGGCACGGCCAAGCACAAGCGCATCGATTTGAGACTCGAGCCCGGGACCCAGGATCCCGGCTCGGTACAGATCGCGCTGATGCTGGCGTTTCTGCGGGGGCATCCACCGTCGAGCTTCTGGATGCTCAACACCGATGTGATCAATCGCTTCCAGTTCGTGCGCCGGGGCGAGGCGACGCTCAAGACCCCTCTCGGCCCGCTGCCCACCGTGCTCTACACGAGCCACCACGCCAAGGCGCGGCGCACCACCTACATGTGGCTAGCCCCTTCGCTCGATTACATGCCGGCGCGACTCGCGCAGCGCCGCGGCGACAGCACGCTGTTCTCGCTCGACATCCTGAGCTACAAGCGCACCTGAGCGGGCCCGCTCAGGTCTTCGGCAGCGTCACGCCCCGTTGCCCCTGGTACTTGCCGGCGCGATCCTTGTACGACGTCGAGCAGACCTCGTCCGACTCGAAGAACAGCATCTGCGCCACGCCCTCGTTGGCATAGATCTTCGCCGGCAGCGGCGTGGTGTTGGAGAACTCCAGGGTCACGTGACCCTCCCACTCCGGCTCCAGGGGCGTTACGTTCACGATGACGCCGCATCGCGCGAACGTGCTCTTACCGACGCAAATCGTCAGCACGTTGCGTGGAATGCGGAAATACTCGACGGTGCGCGCCAGCGCAAACGAGTTCGGCGGAATGATGCAGACGTCCTCGGTCAGATCGACGAAGCTCTTCTCGTCGAAGTTCTTCGGATCGACGATGGTCGTATTGATGTTGGTGAAGATCTTGAATTCGTTGGCGCAGCGGACGTCGTAACCATAGCTCGACGTCCCGTAGGAAACGATCTTCTGGCCGTTCACATGGCGCACCTGTTCGGGCTCGAACGGTTCGATCATGCCGTGCTCACGCGCCATGCGGCGGATCCAGTTGTCTGACTTGACGCTCATTGTTGAACCGTTCAGCTCTTCTCGACGACGATCTTGGGAAACACTCCGCTGCGATCGAGCGGGCGCAGGGCGAGCGCGGCGGCGGTACGCCGGGCCATCTGCAGATAGGCCTCGGCGCGCGGGGAGCCGGGCTCGGACACCACCGTCGGACGGCCGCTATCGGCTTCCTCGCGGATGCGCGCATCGAGCGGCAACTCCCCGAGCAGCCGCACACCGTACTGCTCGGCCATGCGCCCCCCGCCGCCGGCGCCGAAGATGTGCTCGACATGCCCGCATTGGGCACATACGTACACGCTCATGTTCTCGACGATCCCGAGGACCGGAACCGAGACCTTCTCGAACATCTTCAATCCCTTGCGCGCGTCGGCCAACGCGATGTCCTGGGGCGTGGTGACGATCACCGCGCCGGCCACCGGGACGCGCTGCCCCAGCGTCAGCTGAATGTCGCCGGTGCCCGGCGGCATGTCGACCACCAGATAGTCGAGCTCGCCCCAGCGGGTCTGCGAGAGCAGCTGGCTGAGGGCCTGGGTGACCATGGGGCCGCGCCAGATCATCGGCTGCTCGGCATCGACCATGAACCCGATCGACATCACCACGACGCCGTGGTTGCTCAGCGGCACGATGTGCTGGCCATCGGGCGACGTGGGTTGCTGGCCGGCCAGGCCGAGCATCAGCGGCTGGCTCGGGCCATAGATGTCGGCATCCAGCACCCCGACACGGGCACCCTGCGCCGCCCAAGCCAGCGCCAGATTGGCCGCGACCGTGGATTTGCCCACGCCCCCCTTGCCCGAGGCGACCGCCACGATGTTCTTGATCCCCTCGAGCGGCTGCAGGGGCCGCTGCACGGCATGCGGGCGGATCTGCGCCTCGAGCGTGAGGCGCAGCGGCGCGCTCACCCCGGCCGCAGCCACATGGGCCGCGATCGCTGCGGTCAGCGTCTCTTGATAGCCCCCCGGCGGGAAGCCGACCACGATGCGGGCCGCGTACCCGTCCGGCGTGCGCGTCAGCTCGCGCAGTGCGCCAGCCTCACGTAAGGTCTGCCGAAGGTACGGCTCGACGTAGCTCTCGATCGCCGCTCTCAGGGTCTCTAGCGTGGAATCCTCAGTCATGGGTACGGTCACCGTAAGCCAGTGTGGATGCGGGAGCGGCAATTCTAGAGGCAAGTCCCGGTTCGCGCATCGCAGTCTCCGAGGGTATGGCATACTCTGAGCGCTTCGGGGCTGGGCCAGTTGAATGCGGATTTTTAAGCGTCGGGGAGCGGCCCACGTCTCGCCTATGGTGCTTGGAACGCGAAGAAGCTATCAGGCTGCGCGGAAGCCCCGCGGATCGGCTGCATGACGTTTTTAGCTAATTTGCGAGCCGACCGGTTGATCACCGGCATCCGCTCGTCGGCGGACCCCTCGAGCCCGGAGACCCAGAAGGCCATCGCGCGCTTGAAGGATCTGGGTCCGGGAGCCATTGCCCCGCTTCTGGCCTCGCTCCCCGAAGCGGACAAGAATGCCACCCTCGCGTTCGTCGAGGTGCTCTCCAGCCTGGTGAGCCCCAAGACCTTTCCGCAGTTCATGGAAGGACTCGTCCAGGGCAGTCCGCGGGTCATCGCCGGCATCGCTTGGGCCCTGACCAGCAGCCGCGGCTATCCGGCACACCTGCTGCTCGAGGCCCTCTCGACCCCGGGGATCGCCAAATCGGCGCTCCTGGAGGTGATCACGGCGCACAAATCACGGTTCACGCTGCGCGAGCTGCTCACGGCCGCTTACAACCAGGAGCCGAACGAGAAGGCGGCCCTGTTTCGCGTCATCGCCGACACGGTCACCCCCGCGACGCTGCCGGAGCTGCTGCAGCGGCTCGACGGCAAGGACCCGATCGCCCGGGTCCACATCATCAACATCCTGGCGCGCTTCAACACCCCGGAAGTGCACACCGCCCTGCAGGGGCTGCTGAAGGACCCGAACAAGCTGATTCGAGGCGCGACCCTCTCGGCGCTACAGCGCACGGACGGAATGATCGACGTCGAGCGGGTATGCGAGCTGTTGCGGGACCCCGAAATCGACGTGCAGAACCGCGCCATCGACGTCGTGATCAAGGCGAACCATCCCGACACCGTTCGCCACCTGATCGCCGTGCTCAAGGACGAGAACGAGAATGCCCGCCGAGCCGCCGTCGAGGTGCTCAACGAGGTCGGGGACGCGAAGTCGGTCAAGCACCTGCTCGAGGCGCTGAAGGACAGCGACTGGTGGGTACGCTCGCGCGCCGCCGATGCGCTCGGCAAGATCGGCGGCCCGCGCGTCATCGACGCGGTGCTGCAGCTGGTGAAGGACAAGGACGAGGACATCCGCCGCGCCGCCATCGAGATCCTCAATCAGGCCAAGGACCCGCGCGCCGTGGAGTCGCTGCTGCAGGCGACGCGCGACAGCGACTGGTGGGTCAGCGAGCGGGCGGTCGACGCGCTGGCCGAGATCGGCAGCAAGACCGCGGTGCCGCGGCTGCTGGAGATGCTGCGTGCCGGCAACGTGAAGACGCTGCCGGTGGTGGTGCGCGCCCTCGGCAAGCTCGGCGACGCGCAGCTCGCCGGCGCGCTCTCGCCGCTGCTCGCCCGCCCCGAGCGCGAGGTGCGCATCGAGGCGATCCAGGCGCTGGTGAACATCGCCGACCTGTCGAACCCGGATGCGGTGCGCTCGCAATTGAAGCAGCAGGCCACCGCGCCCGACCAGACGATTGCGCGCGCGGCCGAATCCGCACTGGCCGATCTCGAGCGGCGGCTCTCCGGAGCCGCCGCGGGGAGCAGCTCCGCCGGCACGACCCAGCCGCAGCCGCCCGAGGCGGCCGCGCCCGAGCCGCCCGAGGCGGCCGGCCCGGCGCGCGCCGCCGACAGCTCGCGGCTCGACATCCAGACCCTGCGCCCCGGGGACATCATCGAGGGCCGCTACAAGTATCTCGAGCGCATCGGCCGCGGCGCGTTCGGTACCGTCCTGCTGATGGAGGACACGGTGGTCGACGAGCGGCTCATCCTGAAGTTCCTCAACCCGAACGTGGCGACGGACGAGGAAGTCATGAAGCGCTTCGTCCACGAGCTGCGCTATTCGCGCAAGATCACCCACCGCAACGTCATCCGCATCTACGACTTTCTGTTCATCCAGGGCAACTACGCCATCTCGATGGAGTACTTCCCCTCGCACACGCTCGCCACCGAATTCAACGGCGAGAAACCGCTGGAGCTGAAGCGGGCGCTGCAATTCGGCATCGACATCTGTACCGGCATGACGGTGGCTCATCAGGCCGGCATCGTGCACCGCGACCTGAAGCCGGCCAACGTGCTGATCAACCACGAGGGGCTGCTCAAGATCGTCGACTTCGGCGTGGCCGCCGCGCAGCGCGAGAGCGAGACGCAGTTGACACGCACCGGCTACGTGATCGGCTCGCCGAAGTACATGGCGCCGGAGCAGATCCTCGGCAAGCGGGTGGATGAGCGCGCCGACATCTATGCCCTCGGCGTGATCCTGTACGAGATGTTCACCGGCGCGCCGCCGTACTCGCGCGGCGACCACATGTCGGTGATGTACCAGCACGTGCAGGGCAAGGCCCGGCCGCCCCGCGATCTGAACCCCGCCCTGCCCCCCGGACTGTCCGAGGTCGTCACACGCGCCATGGCGGTCGATAAGGCCAAACGCTTCCAGCACATGGACGAGGTGCGCGGGACGCTCGAGAAATACCTCTAGCGTATGGGCCGCGCCCGGGTTGGCCGGCCCCGTAACGTGCCGCAGCTCAAGATTTCCCGCGTATTCGGTTGATTTTCCGAGAGAACCGGCGCGAAAGTACCGTGATCAATCCCACGAACCGGGGTGCCCTTTGGCCCGTATCGATGCATTCTTGAAGCTCGGCGTACAGCAAGGCTGCTCGGACGTGCACATGGCGGTGGGCGTACCCCCGATGCTGCGCATGCAAGGCGATCTGCTGCCGATCAAGTTCCGTGATCTGCGCGGTCCCGAGCTCGAAGGCTACGTGACGGAGATCCTGACCCCCTCCCAATCCGAGCGCTTCGCCGCCGGCAACGACCTGGATTTCTCGTACGTGTCGGCCGAGGGCGGCCGCTTCCGCGTCAACGTGTTTCGCAAGGACACCGGCATTGGAGCGACCTTCCGCGCCATCCCAGCCCAGGTGCCGTCGATTACCGAGCTGGGACTGCCACCGGTGATCACCCAGCTGTGCGATTACCACCAGGGCATGGTCCTGGTCACCGGCGCAACCGGCACGGGCAAGTCGACCACCCTCGCGGCAATGATCGACCACATCAATCAGACCCGCAAATTGAACATCATCACTCTGGAGGATCCGATCGAGGTCGTGCACCGCAGCAAGACCAGCCAGGTGATCCAGCGCGAGCTCGGCACGCACATTCCGAGCTTCGCCGAAGGCGTACGCGCGGCGATGCGCGAGGATCCGGACGTGATCCTGGTCGGCGAGATGCGCGATGCGGAGACGATCTCCATGGCCATGACGGCGGCGGAGACCGGCCACTTGGTGCTCGGCACGCTGCACACCACCAGCGCCGTCAAGACGGTGGACCGCATCGTCGATGCGCTGCCGGTCGAGCAGCGCGAGCAGACCAAGAGCTTCCTCGCGCAGAGCCTGCTCGCGGTGATCAGCCAGGTGCTGCTGAAAACGCCCGACGCGCGCGCCCGCAGGGCGGTCTGCGAGATCCTGATCATGACCAAGGCAATCGCCAAGCTCATCCAGACCGAGCAGACCTTCCAGATCCCGAGCCTGCTGCAGACCGGACGGGACTTCGGCATGCAGTTGCTCGACCAGGCGCTGCTGGCGGCGATCAACGCCCGCGAGGTCGACCCGGACGAGGCGTACGCGTACGCCTCCGACAAGCGCCCCTTCCAGAAACTCGTGAGCGATCCCGGCCTGCTGCCCAAGACCGATCTCGCCGGCGCCTAGACACGAGGGAACCCATGGCCTCCGTCGACACGCTGCTGTTGGAAGTCCTGAGCAAGGGCGGTTCGGACCTGCATTTCATCGCCGGCGAGCCGCCGCGCATCCGCCTGTACGGCGAGCTGATGCCGCTGAAGCGCGAGCTGCTCGGCCAGGAATTCGTCAAGCAGGCGCTCTACGAGATCATGCCGAAGATCGCCGCCGAGCGCTTCGAGGCGCAGGATGGCGCGGATTTCGCCTATACCATTCCCGAGCGCGGACGCTTCCGCGTCAATGTGATGCGCCAGCTGAACGGCATGGGCGCGGTGTTGCGCGCCATCCCCTCCAGGGCGCTCACCCTCGAGGAGCTCGGCATGCCGCCGGCGGTCTGTCAGCTCTGCCGGACCAACAACGGCCTGGTGCTGGTGACCGGAAAGACCGGCTCGGGCAAGTCCACCACGCTCGCGGCGATGATCGACGACATCAATGCGCGCGACAGGGGCCACATCCTCACCATCGAGGACCCGATCGAGTTCGTGCATCAGCGCAAGAACTGTCTGGTGAGCCAGCGCGAGATCGGGGTCCACTGCGCCAGCTTCGCGACGGCCCTGCACTCGGCGCTGCGCGAGGATCCAGACGTCATTCTGGTCGGCGAGTTGCGCGACCACGAGACGATGAGCATCGCGGTGACCGCCGCCGAGACCGGCATCCTGGTGATGGGCACCCTGCACACCAACGGCGCGGCGCAGACCGTGGATCGCATGGTGAACGTGTTCCCGAACGACAAACAGTCGCACGTGCGCGCCATGCTCTCGACCTCGCTGCGCGGGGTGATTTCGCAACAGCTGCTGCAGCGCGCCGACCGCCCCGGACGGGTCGCGGCCCTCGAGATCCTCATCAATACCCCGGCGGCGGCCAGCCTCATCCGCCAGGGCAAGCTCGATCAGCTCGAGAACACCATGCAATCGGGCGCCCAGTTCGGCATGCGCACCATGGATTCGGCCATCCAACAGCTGCTCGATCAGCGCCTGATCACCGGCCGCGAGGCCTATTCCAAGGCGATCAACAAGTCGCGCTTCGAGCCCGTCAAGGACCTCGGCTGAGCGCCGCCGGCCCGGTTTCGGCGCGCCGCGCCGCCGGGCCCCGCGCCGCGCCGCTGCGCGGCGCGGCGGCTGTCGGTACACTCTAGCGCATGAGCGAGACATTCTTCGTCACCACCGCGCTGCCCTACGCGAACGGCGCGTTCCACATCGGCCACATCATGGAGTACATCCAGGCCGATATCTGGGTTCGCTTCCAGCGCATGCAGGGCAAGCGCGTCCATTTCGTGGGCGCCGACGACGCCCACGGGGCGCCGATCATGCTCAAAGCCCAGGCCGAGCACACCACGCCCGAGGCGCTGGTCGCGCGCATCGCCGCCGACCGGCCGCGCTATCTGGAAGGCTTCCACATCGGCTTCGACCACTGGCACTCCACCCACTCGAGCGAGAATACCCAGCTCTCGCAGGACATCTATCGGCGCCTGCGGGCCACCGGCCTGATCGACTCCCGCTCCGTCGAGCAGTTCTACGATCCTGTCCAGGGCATGTTCCTCGCCGACCGCTACATCAAGGGCGAGTGTCCGAAATGCCATGCCAAGGATCAGTTCGGGGATGCGTGCGAGGTCTGCGGCAGCGTCTACGCCCCGACCGAGCTCATCGATCCGTACTCGGCGCTGAGCGGCGCCAGGCCGGTGCTCAGGAGTTCCGATCATTTCTTCTTCCGGCTCTCCGACCCGCGCTGCGTGGCGTTCCTGCGCCAATGGCTGGACCAGCCCGGGCACGTGCAGCCCCAGGTCGCGAACAAGGCCCGCGAGTGGCTCGAAAGCCGGGGTGAGCGGGCGCTCTCGGACTGGGACATCTCGCGTGACGCGCCCTACTTCGGCATCCCCATCCCGGATGCGCCGGGAAAATTCTTCTACGTCTGGCTGGACGCGCCGATCGGCTACCTCGCCTCGCTGAAGAGCTACATCGACAGCGGCAAGGCGCGCGCCAACGGCGAGACGCGCACCTTCGCGGAGTTGCTCGCCGCCGCCGATACGCGCCAGGTGCACTTCATCGGCAAGGACATCATCTACTTCCACACGCTGTTCTGGCCGGCGATGCTGCGCTTCGCGGGCTCCCCGTACCGGGTGCCGGACAACGTGCACGTCCACGGTTTCATCACGGTCTCGGGCGAGAAGATGTCGAAATCGCGCGGCACCGGCATCAGCCCGCTGCGCTACCTCCAGATCGGCATGAACCCGGAATGGCTGCGCTACTACCTCGCGGCCAAGCTGAGCGCCAACGTCGAGGACCTCGATTTCAATCCGGACGACTTCGTGGCGCGGGTCAACAGCGATCTCATCGGCAAGTACGTCAATATCGCCAGCCGCGCCGCCACCTTCGTCACCCGGTACTTCGACGGCTCGATCGACTATCCGGCGGGAACCGGCGAACTCCTCGAGGCGGCGCGCGAGGTGCTCGAGTCGGTGCGCGAGAGCTACGCGGCCCGGGAGTTCGCCCGGGCGATGCGTCAGATCATGACTTTCGCCGATCGGCTCAACCAGGATTTCGATGCCCGCCAGCCCTGGATGCTCGCCAAGGACCCAACCCAGCGCGCCGCGCTTCAGGACAGCTGCGCGCGCGCCCTGTACGGATTCAAGGTGCTCACCTGCCTGCTCGCGCCCGTGCTGCCGGCGCTGGCCGAGCGGGTCGCGCGCGAGCTGTTCGGCCTGGAGCGGTCGCTGACCTGGAATGACGCCCTCGAGCCGCCGCGGCGCATCCATCCCTATCGCCACCTCATGACTCGCATCGACCCCAAGCAACTCGATGCGCTGTTCGAGCCCGCCGGAGACCCGTCCGTGGACACCAAGACCGCCACACAAACACGATCGGAAGAGCCGCGGGCCGCGCCTGCGGCGCCCCAGGGCGCGCAGGCGCCGGCAACCCTGTCGATCGACGAGTTCAGACGCGTCGATCTGCGTGTTGCGCGTATCGCGGCGGCCGAGCACGTCGCCGGCGCCGACAAGCTGTTGAAGCTCACGCTCGACCTCGGCGGCGAGACCCGCACGGTGTTCGCTGGAATCAAATCCGCATACGAGCCGGCGGCGCTGGTCGGCCGACTGACGGTGATGGTCGCGAACCTCGCGCCGCGCAAGATGAAGTTCGGGCTGTCCGAAGGCATGGTGCTCGCCGCCAGTGGCGAGGCCGGTGGTCCATACCTGCTCG
>JAJYFU010000165.1 GCA_021790795.1 Pseudomonadota bacterium | reverse complement strand
TCAAGCCGATATTCTGATAATGCTCACGGTCGATCGACGCCAATGCGACCGGCAATGTCTGCATATCCACCTTCTGCATGGCAATCATAGGCCACATGAAGTCGTTCCAGCTCACGACGAACGTCAGCACGGCGACCGCCGCCAGCATTGGCGCCATCAGTGGAACCACCACGGAGATGAACGTGCGCCATTCGCTCGCGCCGTCTATCCGCGCGGCATCGAGAATCTCCTTGGGAATGCCGCGCGCATAAGCCTGAATCAGCACGATGCTGACCGCGTTAGCCGTTGCGGGCAGCACGAGCGCCGCGTAGTGATTGATCAGATGCACCGCGCTGAACATCTCGAACAAGGGCAGAACCAGGGCCTGAGTCGGCACCAGAACTGCGAACATCACAACCCAGGACACCAAGCGGTGGCCGCGGAATTTCGCCTGGGCAAGCGCATATCCGCCAAGTCCCGCGACCAATACCGACAGAGGGGTCGTGACCGCCGCAACAATCAGGGAATTCAGGAAGTAATCACCGATCCTCTGCTGATGGACGATATTGACCACGTTCACCAGCGTCGGATGATCGGGCCACAGCGGCGGCGTCCCGGCAAATCGCTCCGGCGCCCGCATGAATGCAATCGAGGTAACCCACAGAAGCGGGAACAATGTGACCAATGCCATTGCGATAAGCGCCGCGTAGGTCGACACGCGGACGACCATGCTGCCCTTGGCGCTCACTTCATTCCCCCCGCCACGCCGCCCTCGTATGGCGCTGCAGCCATGCGAACAGCCACATGATGACCGTCAAAAGCACCGCCAAGGCGCTCGCCACACCCCAGCGCCACCAGCGAAAACCCCGATGGTACATCAGCAACAGCAGGCTCATCGTACTGCCCATCGGCCCCCCCTGGGTCAGTACATAAGGCTCGGCGAACAGCTGCCAATAGCCCGCCGCATCCAGAAGCGCGAGCAGACCGAGGGTCGGGGCCAGCATAGGCACCGTGATGCGCAGCAGCTGCTGCGTCATACCCGCTCCCTCGATGCGCGCGATATCATAGAGTTCATCGGGGATTTCACGGCGCGCCGCCGCGACAATGATCATCCCGTACCCGAATCCCTTCCAGACCACCACCACGGTGACCGCAAGCAACGCCAATCCGGGCGTACCCAGCCAATTGGGTGTCGGCAGATGAACGGCGGCCAGCAGTCTGTTGACAAGTCCGTAACGCGTATTGAGCAGGTATCGCCAGCTGATCGCGACCGCCACCGTCGAACAGACTACCGGCAGAAAGAACGCGGTTCGAAACAATCCGCGCCAACGCTCGGCGATGGACTCGATCATGAGCGCACAGATCAGCGACAGGGCGAGGGTGGCCGGCACGCCGACGAACACGACGGTCATCGTGGTCTCCATGCCCTGCCACACCGCATGGTCGTGCAGCAGGTGAATGAAGTTTGCCACGCCTATGAAGTGAATGTTCGCCTGGTTTGCCAGCGAATAGACATTGAACTCCGTCATGCTGAGGCCCAGCACGCCGATCAGCGGAATGAAGACAAATAACAGAATCAGCAGCATCGCCGGCAGGATGAAAAGCAGCGCGGTCGGTGTCTTCATCGCTGTTTTTCTCCCGCGCGCGCCCGGCCCTTCTCCCGAGCCTCACTGAGGATCTGTCGTCGCGCGGACAGCCAGTAATTCACCCGACGGTCGAGTTGCTCAGTTGCCGCGCGTATCGGCAATCCCCCGATCACGACCTGTTCGGACATACGGCGCATGCCGTGCATGATCTCACCCCATTCGGGGATCTTCTGAAACGGCTGAACGCGCTCCAGTTGTGTGCGAAACGCGTTCAACTTCCGGTCTCCGGCCAGCGGTGGGAAGGCCCACGGCCCGTGGCGCGCCGGCAGGTCTCCGGTAAGCTCGAACAACCGCGCCTGCTGGTGGTTTTCCACCATGTAGCGCACGAACGCACGCGCAAGCGGCTGATGGTGCGACTGCGCGAAAATCACCAGATCCGAGCCATCAATCAGCGAGGCGCCTGGACCCCGCGGCCCGGGCAGCGGCGCCGTCATCCACAAGTCCTGGTCCCGCGGCGGGAGAAACCGGCGGAATTCACCGATGTTCCACGGTCCCGACACATAAAAGGCGAAATCGCCCCGGGCCATCTGCCACCACAGATTGATCAATTGGCGGTCGGTGATGCGCGGCGCGAGGTGTTGCGCGTACAGGTTCCTATAGAACGCCAGCGCAGCACGGAAGGATGGACTGGCGAAGTTTCCATAACGATCCCCGTCACGAAGGACGGGTACCGGCTCCTGCAGCGCAAGCACCTCGAGAAATTCATATTCGTTGATCGGCGCAAGCAGCGGATATTGACCGGGCTTGAGGATACGGCGCACGGCCTGCAGTTGCTTCAGCCAACCACTCCATGTGCGCGCGGGCCGACGGTAGCCGGCCCGATGCAGGACGGCCGGAAGGTAGAACAGCACTCGCGTATCGACGTACCACGGTGTGCCGTAATATCGGCCGTGGAACCGGGTGACGGCGAGCGCTGCTTTGAAGAAATCTCCTGCAACCGGTCGTTGGGGAATGATCGCATGCAACGTCACCAGGGTCGACAGATCGGTATCTCCGACCTGCGCGACATCGGGTGGGTCACCCGCAGCAACGGAGGAGAGAAGGCGCGCCTGCGCGGAGCTCCAGGCCAGGTTTTCCACGCACACATGCGTCCCCGGATGTCGTCGCTCGAAGCCCGGGACCATGCGTTGCAGGGCATTGGCTTCGACGCCAACCGCCCATACATTAAGTCCACATGGAGAGCGGGCGCATCCCGCGCAGGCAAGCGCCGCCGTCGCCACCGCCGCAGCCTGCGCGCCGCGCAGGCGCCGCGCCGCGCTCGAAGACCTCACGCCGCGCGCGGCGAACTCGTCAGGGCCGCGACGGGTGATCACGGCAGTCCACGCCTTCAACAGCCGTACAGTGCTTTGTGCTGTCAGCCGCACGGGCCGCTCAGTGTTTTCCGGCCACGTCAGCGGAACCCCGGGGCGCATCGAACCGCCCGGTCCGCATCGTCATCTGGCCCACTGCGTTCGATCGGGACCACGGCACCCTGCGCACGCCCGCCCAGGTTGAAACATTGGCCGGCAAACCGCGCGGGAACGCGGGCACATCCGTTCGCGATGCGCTCGGGCGCCGATCGGAGCCGGACACGGGCACGATCTGTCGCGATCCGAGCGGCTCAGGACGATAATTTGCCGTCGCGAGCACTCGGATGTGCGGACTCGAGCCCGAGCCGTATCGGGACACATGACAGACGACAAACGGCTGGCGCATTGTTTATTTCACGGCAATTCCGGCAGCGTGTATTTGGACGACACGCCGGACCCCTGGACATTACACTCGAGCCGGCCCGACCCTTGGCACCCCGGCGCGCGCGTTCGGCAGGACGGCGGCCCGGTCCGTCGACCCGCGCACGATCAAGGTCGTCGGCAGTGGCCGCGTGCGTGGTTTCGGACGTATCCGCGTCCGGCCCTTACGATTGATTGCGGTGACCAGCCATTCGAAAGCCTCCAGCCCCTGCTGCGCCACCGGCGGT
>JAJYFU010000012.1 GCA_021790795.1 Pseudomonadota bacterium | reverse complement strand
AGTGCCGGCGACCGCCGGCCAGAGACCCCAATCCACAGCGATGTCAGCGGCACCCCGGCACCCCAGAGCGGCGCCGACCGGCAGGCGCCGCAGGGCGCACTGCGCCGGCAGATGGTGCTCAAGATCGTGGCTGCCGGCGTCATTCTCGTGGGAATCATCGCTGGCGTGCTGATCTGGAAGTACGAGAGCCAGTTCGTCGGTACCGACGATGCGTTCATCGACACTCGAATCGCTGCGGTTTCGCCCCGTGTGTCCGGGCAGGTGATCGCGGTGCCGGTCGTGGACAACGAGAAAGTCGCCGCGGGCCAGGTTCTGGCACAGATCGATCCGGCTCCCTTCCGGGTGGCGCTGCGCCAGTCGTTGGCGGCCGAGCAACTGGCGCGGACCGGTCTGGGCCAGGCGCAGGCAAACGTCTCAGTTGCGCGTGCGGCGGTCGAGCAGGCCCGAGCGGCATACATCAGCACACAAGCCCAGACGGTGAACGCGCTCGCGAACCTGCACCGCTATCTCTTTCTGCGCCGCCGCAACATCGAGGCCCTGGCGCGCACGCAGCTCGACCAAGTCGAGGCGGCTGCGCGCAGCGCCAAGGCTCAATTGCGCGCGGCGCGCCAGAAAGTGGTCGGCGCACGAGCCCAGCTCGAGGCGGCGCACGCGGCTGTGGCGGGTGCCAGGGCCCGCGTGGCGAGCGCCCGCGCGCAGGTCGCGGCCGCGCGCCTCGACCTGAGCTACACCACCGTCAGGGCCGCCGAAGCCGGCCACGTAACGAAGAAATTAGTGGCCATCGGCAACTATGTCAGTCCCGGACAGGAGCTGATGGCGCTCGTTCCGCTCACGATGTGGGTGACTGCAAACCTCAAAGAGACCGACCTGTACCTCATCCACCCCGGTCAGCGCGCGAGCATCCACATCGACGCGTGTCCGAACGCCACCGTTCATGGCAAGGTGCAGTCGATTCAGCGCGGATCGGGCGTGGCGTTCGATCTCCTGCCGCCGCAGAACGCCACCGGGAATTACGTGAAGGTCGTGCAGCGCGTGCCGGTTCGGATCACTTTCGACGCACTGCCGTCCGGCTGTGTGCTCGGTCCCGGCATGTCGGTCGAGCCCGAGATCAGGATCAACTGACATGGCGGGGCCCAGCGCACAGGGCGGCGAGGGCGCGCACGGCTGGACCCCGGACCGCTCGGCCGCGGGACGGCACAGCCCCTGGCTGATCGCCACGATCATATCGATCTCGGCTTTCATGGAGGTCCTCGACACGGCGATCGCCAACGTGTCGTTGGGGCACATCGCAGGGTCCCTGGCCGTCAGCTACGATCAGGCGACCTGGGTGCTGACGACCTACCTGGTGGCCAACGCCGTCGTCATACCCATGAGCAGTTGGTTGAGCGACGTGTTCGGACGTAAGCGCTACTACATGTTCAGCGTGGCCTTGTTCACGATTTCATCATTGTGCTGTGGAATCGCCTCGTCGTTCACCATGCTGATCGTGTCGCGCGTCGCGCAGGGACTCGGCGGCGGCGGCTTGCAGCCGAACACGCAGGCGATGCTGGTCGACTCATTTCCACCCGCCTCCCGGGGCAAGGCGATGGCGGTCTACGGCTTCACCGTGATCCTAGCGCCGATGCTCGGCCCGCTGCTCGGGGGCGTGATCACCGACCGATTCTCCTGGCACTGGATCTTTCTCATCAACGTGCCGATCGGCGTCCTGTCGCTCAGCCTGGTCAGCGCTTTCGTGGACGAGCCGCCGCTGCTCGTGAAGGAGCGGCTCGCGCGTTGGCGCCGCGGCATTCATTTCGACTTTCCGGGCGCTCTGCTCATTGCGCTGGGTCTGGCCTCTCTCGAGATCATGACCGATCGCGGAGTTCAGGACGATTGGTTCGGCAGCCCGCTGATCCGCATTGCGGCCCTGATCGCCGCCGTCTGCATCGTGGGTTTCGTGATCTGGGAGCTGTGGACTGCAAGGCCGCTGCTGGACATGCATCTGTTCAAGAATCGCAACTTCGCGGCGGGCTCGCTCATCGTCATGGTGATTGGGGTCATTCTGTTCGGCACGACCCAGTTCGTGCCGCAGCTGGTTCAAGAGGTATACGGCTATACCGCAACGGACGCCGGTCTGGTGCTGACGTTCGGTGGCATGATCACCATCGTCACCATGCCGCTCGCCGGCGTGCTCACCGGGCGCGTGCAGCCGCGCGTTCTGATGGGAATTGCGCTGCCCGTCATCGCCGTTTCCCTGTGGATGATGGCGCATTTCACGGTCGATGAGACTTTTGCCAGCATCGCGATCGCTCGCACCTGGCAATCGGGCGCGATACCGTTCCTGTTCGTGCCGTTGATGAGCGCCGCCTACATCGGCGTACCGCCGCAGCGCACGGGAAATGCGACTGCAATCATCAATGTGGCGCGCAACCTCGGCGGCAGCATCGGCATCGGCATGGTGCAGGCGTTGTTTGCGCGTCGCGAGCAATTTCACCAGGAACGCCTGGTGAGTCGCCTGCAGCCGCTCAATGCGCCGTACCTGCATGCCGTGCACGTACTCACCCGGACGTTCGTGAGTCGCGGCGCCGCGCCCGAAGCCGCCGCGCACATGGCTGTAGGTCAGATCTATGCGTGGATGCAGCGTCAGGCATTGATGATGTCGTTCGACGACGTATTCTGGGCGCTGATGATATTCGTCATCATGATCCTGCCTGTGGTGCTTTTGCTGAGGCCGCCGCCTGCTCACCACGGGCGCCGCGCTGCGGCCGCGGCCGATAGCGTGACCGAGGTGGCTTTTTAGATTCCCGCCGACGGTGTGACCCTCGTGACCGAATCATGGCGCTGATGCGAGAGAGCGCCCTCGAAAGAGATGCTGCGGACCCCTTGGCGCTGCTGCGGCAGCGCTTCGCCATGCCGCGCATGGCGCAAGGCGGACGCTGCACCTACCTCTGTGGCCACTCGTTGGGACCGATGCCGCTCGCTGCGCGCCAGACGGTCGCCGAGGACCTCGAGGATTGGGAGCGTCTGGGCGTGCTCGGCCATGAAGACGCGCGGCGCCCCTGGATCAGCTACCACGATGCGCTCGCGACGCCGCTGGCCGAATTGCTCGGTTGCCGCACCGACGAAGTCGCGGTGATGAACTCGCTCACGGTCAACCTGCAATTGATGCTTGCCAGCTTCTATCGGCCGGAGCGCGCGCGGCGCCGAATTCTGATCGAGGCCGGCGCTTTCCCGTCGGACCGCTACGCGGTGGTGTCACAACTGCAATGGCACGGATGCGATCCGCGGGAGGACCTGCTCGAGCTCGCCCCGCGGGCCGGGGAGGAATTGATTCGCGAGGAGGATCTGGAAGCCGTTCTGGACCGTTGCGGCGAGCAGATCGCGTTGGTTCTGTGGCCCGGAGTGCAGTACCTGACGGGACAAGCGTTCGACCTGGCGCGCATCGCGCGCGCCGCGCACGCCGCCGGCGCGCTCGTCGGTTTCGACTTGGCCCATTCGGTCGGCAACATGCCGTTCCCGCTGCGGGACAGCTCGGCTGATTTTGCCGTCTGGTGCAGCTATAAGTATCTCAACGCCGGACCCGGCGCGCTCGGCGGGTGCTTCGTCCACCGCCGGCATTTTCATGCGGCGCGGCCGCGGCTCGCCGGCTGGTGGGGGCACGAGCTCACGAGCCGCTTCGACATGCCGCGTGATTTTCGCGCCGCCGCCGGCGCGGCCGGCTTTCAGCTGAGCAATCAATCGATACTCGCGGCCGCACCGCTCGTGGCTTCGCTGGCGCTGTTTCAGGAGGCCGGCGTGCAGCGGCTGCGAGAGAAGTCGGTGGCGCTCAGCGCGTTCTTCGAGCAGCTCAGCGCGCAGCGCACGCCCCAGGTGCGCGTGATCACTCCGCGCGAGCATGACGCGCGCGGCGCCCAGCTGTCGCTGCGTGTCAGTCGGGACCCGGCTCGCGCGCGTCGGGTCTTCGACTGGGTGCGCGCGCGCGGCGTGGTGTGTGACTGGAGGGCGCCGGATGTCATTCGGGTCGCCGCTGCGCCGCTTTATAATGGTTTTGTGGACGTCTTCGACTTCGTCGAGGGTCTCCAGGCGGCACTGCGAGCAGCCTGAGCATGTCGCGCGGGCGTCACGTCGCGGTCGTCGGCGCCGGTCTCGGGGGGCCGCTGATGGCGCTGCTGCTGGCCCGGCGGGGGTTCGCGGTGACGCTGATCGAGCGTCGAGCCGACCCCCGACGAGACGTTGCGCAAGCCGGCCGCTCGATCAATCTCGCCCTTTCGGCACGCGGAATCCGGCCGCTCGAGCGCGCCGGAGTGTTCACCGATGTGAAGCCGCTGCTGATGCCGATGCGCGCCCGAAGAGTTCATCCGCGGTCCGGATCCGGCAGTCTGCAGCCGTACGGCCAGCGGCCGGAGGAAATCAACTATTCGGTTGAACGCGCGGCGCTCAACCGTGTGCTCGTGACTGTGGCCGAGCGCGCCGGCGTGACGCTGCGCTTCGAGCATCGCTGCCTCGGCCTTGCTCCCGAGTCGCGCGCGGTGCAGTGCGTCGAGGAGCGATCCGGTCTGACATTCGAGCTCGAGTGCGAGACGGCCATCGCGGCCGATGGTGCGGGCTCGGCGGTGCGCGCGAGTCTGGTGGCGGCCGGCGCCTGCGCGGTGCGCGCCGCGCCGCTCGATCACGACTACAAGGAGATGACCCTGCCGGCGCTCGCCGGATCTCATGCGCTCGAGCCCGATGTGCTGCATATCTGGCCGCGCGGCGGATTCATGCTGATCGGCTTGCCGAATCCGGACGGCACGTTCACCCTGACGCTGTTTCTGCCGCGCACCGGCGAGCCGAGCTTCGCGGCGCTGTCCGATGATCTGGCGCTGCGCGCATTCTTCAGCGCGCAGTTTCCCGACTTGGAGCCGTATCACGCGGCGCTGATCGAGGACTTCCGCCACAACCCGCGGGGCGAGCTCGGCACCGTGTACGTGCGCGGCTGGCACTTCGAGGGCCGGGCCTTGCTGCTGGGCGATGCGGCCCATGCCATCGTCCCGTTCCACGGCCAGGGAATGAATGCCGCGTTCGAGGACTGCGCCGTGCTCGACACGCTGCTCGAGCGCGGCGGGGAGTGGGCGGCGGTGTATGCCGAATTCGAGCGCCTGCGCCGGCCAAGCGCGGCGGCGATCGCCCGCATGGCGCTCGAGAACTATGAGGAGATGCGCGCCAGCGTCCGGGAAGCGGATTTTCAACGTCGCAAGCGTCTGGCGTTCGAGCTCGAGCGGCGCTTCCCCGAGCGGTTCATCCCGCGCTACTCGATGGTGATGTTCCATCCGGAGATTTCCTACCGTGACGCGCAGCGACGCGGCGCAATCCAGGCATCGATCATCGAGCAGTTGGACCGCGCCCGAACCGCCGATGGCGGCATCGATTACGCGCTCGCCGATCGGCTCGTGCGCGCGCGCCTCGCGGTGCCGATTGGCCGAGACCCGGACGCGCGGACCAGCTAAAATCCCCCATATGAACCGAGTCACCACAGATGGGGTCATCGAGTATGGCCCCCAGGACGTGCAGAGCCTGCTCCAAGAGGGCCGGATCCTGTTGATCGACGTGCGCGAGCCCGCCGAGTACGGCACCGAGCGCATCCCCGGCGCGTTGTTATATCCACTCTCGACATTCGACGCCGCATTTTTGCCGGTCGACGGACAGCGGGCGGTGGTGTTTCATTGCGCGGCGGGCGGCAGATCCTTGACCGCCGCGCGCTTGCGCAAGGCGAGCGGCCAGTCGGCCGCGCACATGGCCGGAGGCATCGCCGCATGGAAGGCCCTCGGTCTACCCACCGTCAGCTAGGATCGCAGTGCGCGAGCGCCGGCGAGCATCCTCGCTCGGTCCGCTCCTTCGTCACGCGCGCCGGGCGCATCACCACGGCCCAGGAGCGAGCGCTCCTGAACCTTTGGCCGAGCTACGGCATCGAGCCGGCCGGGATGCTGGACCTCGACGCGCTCTTCGGGCGTACCGCCCTGCGCAGTGTCGAGATCGGCTTCGGCAATGGCGAGAATCTGCTTGCGCTCGCGGCCCTTCATCCCGAGCGCGATTATCTCGGCATCGAGGTGCATCGGCCCGGGGTCGGGAGGCTGCTCCTCGGTCTGGCGGCGCTCGGCCTGAAGAATGTGCGGGTGATCTGTCGCGATACCGTCGAGGTGCTCGAGCAGCACCTGCCGCCGGCCTGCCTGGAGGAGATCCTGGTGCTTTTCCCGGATCCCTGGCCGAAGAAGCGCCATCACAAGCGACGGTTGATCCAAGGGCCGTTCGTGAGCGTGCTCGCGGCTCATCTGAGCCGTGGCGGTACCCTGCATCTGGCCACGGACTGGGGTCCCTATGCCGAAGAGATGCTCGCGGTGCTCACCGCGGAGCCGCTCCTGCGCAATGTGGCGCCGCAGGGAGGTTTTGTGCCACGCCCCCCCGAACGTCCGCAGACGCGCTTCGAGCGCCGCGGAGAACGCCTGGGACACCGCGTATGGGATCTGACCTTTAGACGGATCTAGTGGCGCACCCGGTGAGCGGCTCCGTGCTCAAGCGTGAACCCAGGCGGATCCAATGGGCCTCCCGGGCGGTGAAGCGCCGGGCCGGAACATCCTGGCGGACCTGCGCCGCTGCCGGACTACCCGTGCAGGAAGGCGGAACGCAACCCGTCGACCACGAATTGAACCGCCAGGGCGCCGAGCACGATGCCGAAGAGCCGTCCGGCCACGTTTACCCCGGTCACCCCGATGATGCGCATCAGGGGCTCGGCCAGCCACATGATCACCAGGGATATGGCGAGAACCACGACCACCACCACGAACAGACCGAGGAATAGCAGCGGCTGGTCCAGTAGATGCACCGGCCCGAACCACAGCAGGACCGTGGCGAGGGCGCCCGGACCGGAAATGAAGGGGAAGGCGAGCGGCACCACCGAGATATCGGCGCGGCGCTGGCTCTCGGCCTGCTCGTCGCTCGAGGTCCTGCTACCCGACTCGCGCGCGAAAACCATCTCCAGCGCCAGCAGGAACAGCAGTATTCCGCCGAAGATGCGGAACGCCCCCAGGCTGATGCCCATCAATGCGAGGAAGGGCGCGCCGACGAGGGCGAAAAGGGCCAGGATCAGTGCCGCCACCACCGTCGCCTTCACCGCCATCCGGTGTCGGTATTCCCGGGTGGCGCCCTGGGTCAGCCCGCTGAAGATCGGCAGCAGCGAGATCGGCTCCACGACCGCGAGAAAAACCACGAAGAATTTCAGCGGCTGCTCGAGCATCGGCGGCGGACTGCGGTTTTTCCCGTTCTTGAAAGGGGCGCGTGCGAGGCGCACCATGGGCATCCGCCCTTCGCCCGGCGAATGCAGGATAACAGCTCTGCGGCCGTCCGGGCGGGCTCAACGGTCTCATCCAGGGACCGTCGTTCCGGGGCGCCAGGGGGCGGCGCGCCGGTGAGGTCAGGCCATGGTCGCACCGCAACCGAGAATCGGCGACTGGTACCGCTTGAGCGGCGGCGAGCTTTTCGAAGTCGTCGCGATCGATGACTCCGACGCCACCGTCGATATCCAGTACTTCGACGGCACGGTCGGGGAGATCGATCGGGAGGACTGGGAGGCTCAATGGGACGATGGCCTGATCGAAGCCGCGGAGCTGCCGGAGGACTGGAGCGGCTCGGTCGATGTGGAGGCCGACGAGGATCAGACCCAAGGCGGTGAATCGCCCGGGGACGATGTGACGCTGCGCGCGAGCAACCTGGAGGGACTCGACCTCTTCGAATAGGCCTCAAGGGCTCGTGGCTGCGAGCGCCGCGACGTCCGCTTCGGGCGCCAGGAGCACCAGATCGTGCACGATCTGCAGCGGAATCGCCCGCAGTGATCGGCCCGCGCAGGGCCCCGCGACACACTGTCCCAGGTCTCGCTCGAACAGCGCGCCGTGCGAGGCGCACACGATGAGCGTCCGGTCGGGCGTCAGGAAACGATGCGGGAGCAGATCGAGCGGATGGCCCGCGTGCGGGCAGTGATTCACGTAACCGCGTACGCCGCCCGCGTATTTGACCACGAACCCGCGCAAGGGCCAGTCACCGCCGCCGATGATGAATGCGCGCGCGCCGTGCTCCTCGAGTTCGGCGAGGCGGCAGACGACGCGCTCCAGATCGATTTCACTCCGCGGCATCGCAGCGTTCCGGCGTGCCACGATTGTCGCGCGCCTTCGATGCGTTTCCTCGTGGCACGCTGTGCCACAGCCACGCGAGCAGCACTAGCCCCGGAATGCCGAGGCTCGCGGTGAGCAGGAAGAAGTGGGGGTAGCCGATCCGCTGGACCACGAAACCGGAAACGCCCTCGGAGATCTTGCCGGGCAGGGCATAGAGCGAGGCGAACAGCGCGTACTGGGTGGCGGTGTACTTCGAGCTGGTGAGGCTGGACATGAACGCGATCAGCGCCACGCCTTCGACCGAGCGCGCGAGGTTGTCCAGCCCGTTGGCGAAACCGAGCCCGAGCAGCGTCGGGGCGTGGGTCGTGGCGAGGAGCGAATAGCTCAGATTCGAGAGCACCGCCAGCGCGCCGCCGATCAGGAGCGAGCGTGCCAGGCCGATTCGCGCCACCAGTGCGCCGGCGATGAATACCCCGGCGATCGACAGGGAGAATCCGTATACCTTCACCACCAGCGCGATCTGCTCGAGGCTGTAGTGATGGGCGATGTAAAACGGTCCGGTCATCGCGCCCATGATGAATTCGTTCATCTCGTACAGTCCGATGAACGCCACGCAGGGAAGCGCGAAGCGCAGGCCGTATCGGCCGAAGAAGTCGGTCAGCGGGCAGATGACCGCGCCGATGAACCACTCGCCGATCTTGCGCAGCGAGCGGGGCCAGTGGGCACGGCGCTCCAGCCATTCGATGACGCGCGTCTCGCGCTGCTGCTCCTCGCGGGTCACGACGGCTCGAGGTTCCCTGGCCAACAAGGTGGTGGCGATGCCGACCGCCATCAGGGCCGCCATGACGCCATAGCTGACATGCCAGCCGAAGTCGGAGGCGACCGACAGGGCGCCGGCGGCGGCCGCGATCATCCCGACGTTGTAGCCGACTTCGTAAGCCCCCACCATGGGGCCTTGCATCTCGCTCGGGGCGGACTCGATGCGCCAGGCGTTCATCGCGACGTCCTGCGTCGCCGAGCAGCAGGCCACGAACAAAGCCGCGATCGCTATCGAGGCGACGCTGGTGGACGGATTGGCCGTGGCGAGTCGTGCGAGACCGATCGCGATGCCAATCTGCGCCAACAGCATCCACGAGCGCCGCCGCCCCAGCAGCCGGTGCAGCAGCGGCAGCTCCCACCGGTCGACGAACGGCGAGAACACGAATTCGAAGGAATAGGCGAAGCCCACCCACGAGATCATGCCGATCGTCGAAAGCTCTATCCCCGCCTGGCGCAGCCACATCGACAGCGTCGAGAACACCAGCAGGAACGGCAGTCCGCTCGAGAAACCGAGGAACAGCATCGTTACCACGCTGCGCTGCCGGTAGATCTCGAGCGCATTCCACCAGCGCCCGAGCACCCCGGTGTGCCGGGTCGGCGCATTCCCCGGGCTCACGGCCTCTGATCCGTGCCGCGGCGGTTGACGACGTGGGTGCGCATCAGGCAATGATATTCGCTATGCAAGATCACCAGCTCAAATTCATCGATCTGGCGCTTTCGCGCCAGGCCCTGCGCTTCGGCTCGTTCACGCTCAAATCCGGCCGTGAGAGTCCCTATTTCTTCAATGCCGGCCTGTTCAGTGACGGCGAGGCGATTGCCGTGCTCGGGCGTTGCTACGCGGCGGCGATCAGCGTATCCCGCCTCCCGTTCGACATGCTGTTCGGACCAGCCTACAAGGGCATCGCGCTCGCGGCCGCGACGGCTGCCGCACTGTTCGATCACCATGGGCGCAATGTGCCGTATGCGTTCAACCGCAAGGAAGCCAAGGACCACGGTGAAGGCGGCTTGCTGATCGGCGCCCCCCTGCAGGGGCGGGTGCTGATCGTGGATGACGTGGTGACCGCCGGCACCGCGGTCCGCGAGTCTCTCGAGTTGATCCGCGCCGCCGGCGCCCGCCCGGTCGGCTGCGTATTTGCGCTGGACCGCCAGGAGCGCGGGCAGGGCGCCCTCAGCGCGACACAGGAGATCGAGCAGGAGCACGGCGTGAAATGCTTGAGCGTGCTCACGCTGGCGGCGCTGATCGAGGCGTTTGCACGTCCCGGTGCCCACGGCATCACGGCCGGGCAGCTGGCGGCGCTCGAGGCTTACCGCGCGCGCTACGGGGTGGCCTAGGGCCCATCCCCCGATACCTCCCTACGAGTACAAGGGAGGCAGAGGCTCATCGCGCGGAGGGCCAGGCCGCGACCGCGGCGCGAGCTCGGTGAGCACCTGCGCCAGCGGCTCGCCCTTCCAGCTCCCGCCGCCGTAGCAAGCACGCTCGAGCTCGCGCAGACGCTCCGTGAGCTCCGGTCGGTTGATCGCGCGGGCGATCGTGCCGAGCTTGGTCTGCCGAGCGTTCCACGCGGCCGACGCCCAAAGCAGCAGATGGCGCCGGGCCGCCAGAGGGTCGTCGCGGGCGCAGGCGGCGCGAAACGCCTCGCGCTCGCGCGCAGGATCGAGCCGGACGAGGCGCTCGACAGGGGACACGGCGGCGCGGCGCCGGCGGACCCAGCCCGTCCCGAGCCACGCGCCGATCGTCGCCAGCCACAGTGCGGCCAGGCCCGCACTCACCCATTGCCAGCGCCTGACCGCGGCACCGGCGCTCGCATGCCGGGACCCGGCGTGTGTCACGTTCGGCGCCGGATGCGGCAATTCGCTGCGCGCGGCCGGCGCGGCGGCCGCGGCAGTGCCGCTGGGAGCGGCAAGGATCGTCAGGGTCCGCCCTGGAATGCTGACGGTGCGGGCCTGGTTCGTGCGTGTGTCCCACCAATGGACCGTGATCGCCGGTAGCGAGTAATGGCCTGCCCGGTTGGCAATGAACGCGAGGGTCTGATCCCGCTGGCCGACCATGTCGTTGCCCTGCATCGTGTTGCGGAGCTTGGGTTGGTCGGGGTAGGCCGAGAGCCCGGCTGGCGGCGTGATCAGGTGCGCGAGGTTGGGCAACTGCCCGGCCGTCAGCCCGGTTGCGCGCAGATGGAGCGAGACGGTGAGCGGATTGCCGGCATGCGCGCGCAGGGTGGCGGGGCTCCATTGCGCGGACAGGGTGACCTGCCGGGCCGGTAGCCAGTAACCGCCCGACTGGCCTGCCGGCCGCGGCCGCACCGACAGCACGATTGGATTGCCGCGCACCTCGATCGGCCGAGTGCTTTGGACCAGTTGGCCGAAGAAGCCGCCGAAGCCGCCGTTCCAGGGAGAGGTGCTCCGCGTCACGGCGACCTGCCCATCGAGCACCGGGCCGGCCAGACGCACCGTGCCACTGCGCAGCGGAAACAGCACGTAGCGGCGCGTGATGACTTGATAGGACCGGCCGCCGCGCATCGTGCTCGCGTACTGGTTGGTGCCGATCTGTTTCACCAGGGCCGCCCCGTGGCCGGAGAAATCCAGGGTGCCGCGATAAAGCTGCTCGTCCGTGAAAATCTGAATGGTCAGCCGTACCTGTGACTGCACATACGGATGTGCCGGCGTGACGTGACTGACGATGAAGATTCCGGGAGGCGCGGCCGTGCCGCCGCGTGGCGCCGTGGCCGAGCTCGAGCCGGATACGGTGAGCGTCAGTGCCGGACTGCGCTGCCCATCCCAGGCGATCGGCGGGATCGTCAAGCGGCCCGCGTGCTTCGGCGCCAATGTCAGCTCGACTTCCGTGCTGTCCGCGCTGCCGCCGGTGCCGATCTGTACGCTGGTGCTGGAACTGGTGCCCAGGATGTCGAAATCCCGGCGCAGCGGCGCCAGAGCCGGTTCGCTGGTGGTCAGACCGTCGTACCGCAGTGTCAACTGAACGGTGCTGCCCGATGTGACCTGCGAGCTGCTGAGCTGCGCTGTGATCGCCGCCCGAGCGGGCCCGGCGAGCACCCACAGGCAAAGTGCCAGCGCCGCGCCCGCGGCCCGCGCCTTCATGGCTCCGTCCCGCGATGGCGCATCATGTATTTGATCAGGAACTCGCGGCGCAGCAGCCCGGCCGGATTATTCGGCAGTTGCCGCAGCCACTGCCGCAGCGCCAGGGTTTTCTCGCTCACGGGCTTCGGCGGCCGGGAGCGCATCCCGGCTGTGCGGGCCACGAGGCTGTGCGCGGCGCGATGCGATCCGTTTGCGCGGCCGGCTTGCACGGGATGCGAGTGACCGTGCTCCGCCTCGCGACGGGCCAGCGCAGCAGCCCGTGCCGCGTCACGGCGCGCCTGACCGGGGGTGCGCCGCCGCGCTCCGGCCCGCTCGCCCGACTGTCCGCTCGCGCGAGTCGCCTGCTCTCGATGCGCTCCGGTGCCGGTCGTGCCGCGTGCCTGGGCCGAGCGGGATCCCGGCGCGCCCGCGGCCGTTCCCGTGCCGCCGCTGTGGCCCTGCTGTCGGCTCGAGCCACGGCCCTTCGCGCCGGATTTGTCCGAGCGCTGTCCCTTGCCGGCGCCGTGAGCGCCGTGTCCTTGTTTGCCCCGTGAGGTGCCCGAGGCGTGACGCTTCGCGCCGCCGTGCCCCGGCTTGCGCGCGCGCGGCCGCCGGTGGTGCGCCAGCATGCGCTCGACCAAATCGCGGTTGTGCCGGATATCAGCGTCGTGCGGCGTCTGTTTCAAGGCCGCATCGTAGGCCGCGAGTGCCTGATGTAGATGACCCAAGCGCGCCAAGGCATTGCCGCGGTTGTATTCCGAAGTAGGATCCTTCAGCGGCGCGAGCAGGCGCGCCGCCGCGCCGTAATGGCCGGCGCGCAGGTCCGCGTATGCCTTCAACCGCGGATTGGAGAAGCGCTCGGCCGCCTTGGCCGGCTGACCGGCCGCGAGCAGCGCCTCGCCCTGCTGATCGGGGGTTCGCCACAGATTGGTCCACACGCCCGCGCAGGCCGGGGCGCACACCAGGGATCCCAGGATGAGCAGAACCATCGCGCGCATCGTCAGGTCCACCCCCGTCGCGCCGCGAGCGCGCCGAGCAGCAGAATCAGCGGCAGCAGCCAGACACCGTCGTTCAGCCAGCTTGCGAGGCGCTCGTGCGGGGCGAGCTGTGCCCGGCCCAGGCTGCTCAGTCCAGCCGCGTGCAGTCCGCCGATCAACAGCGGCAATTGATTCACCGTCACGAACTGGCCGCCGCCGGCCGTGGCGATGCGCCGCAGGATCGCGGGCCGCAGTCGCGTCATGATGATCTTGCCGTCGGGGCCGTGCTCGAATCCGCCATTGCCGTTGGGCGCGGGTGCTCCCCCGGTGGTTCCAACGCCGACGACATTCACGTCGATGCCCGCGCGGTGCAGGCGCTCGGCAACCATCATCGCGCGCGCCGGGTCGGTCACGCCATCCATCAGCACGACGATCTGTCGGTCGTGACCTTTCCACGCAGCGAGCAACCGCGCGGCCTTCTCCAGCGCCGGCGCGAGACGGGCGCCGTGCTCCGGCATCAGGTCCGGAGAGAGTGTGCGGCTGAGATTGCGCACCGTGTCGACGTCTTCGGTCAGCGGCGCGACCGTATAGGCGTCACCCGCGAAGGCGACGAGTCCGACGCGCGCATCGTGCGCCGCGGAGAGCAGGTTGTCGATGGCGAAGCGTGCCCGCGCGATGCGACTCGGCGCGATGTCGCGGGCCTCCATCGAAGGCGACAGCTGCAGGGCGACCACCCATGCCGCGGGCAGTCGATAAGCCGGGGTGACCTGCCGCTGCCAGCTCGGGCCGGCAAGCGCCACCACCGAGAGTGTCCACAGCGCGACGACCAACGGCCACGGCGAGCGGCCGCCGCCGCCGCGCAGGCGCAACCGCGCCAGGAGCTCGGCGTCGATGTGGCGCAGCCAGGCGCCGTCGCGAGCACGGCGCCGAGCCAGCCACAGCGCGAGCGCCCACAGGGGCAACAGCGCCAGCAGGTACAGCGGGTGCAGAAAGTGCAAGGCATGCGGCACGGCGTCAGACTCGCTCCGTCATGCGCCACGCGGCCGGCACGCTGAGCAGCAGGGCCAAGGCCAGCGGCAGCGTGAACCATTCGGTCGCCGGGCGCAGCCACCGCCGATTGGCGGCGACCGGGTCGAGCCGGTCGATTTGCCGGTACACCGTGCGCAGCGCACTGCGGCTGGTGGCGCGGAAATACCGACCGCCGGTGATGCGCGCGATCCTCTTCAGCAGCTTTTTATTCAGTGCGGTGTTGCCGCTGAAACCGAACATCGTCCGATGGACCGCCGCGCCGACCCCGATCGTGTCGATGCGCAGACCGACCTGCGCCGCCAGATGCGCCGCCTCGATCGGCGGCATGACTCCGGTGTTGTTGCCTCCGTCGGTGAGCAGGATCATGACCGGTTGGTACGGGGTGTGCACGTCGCGGTTGACCTGCCGCAACGTCTTGATCGCCAGGCCGATGGCATCCCCGATCGCGGTCTCGGGTCCGGCCACGCCGACCATCGCCTCGTCGAGGAAGCGGTGCACCGTGCGCAGATCCGTCGTGAGCGGCGCCTGCAGGTAGGGACGGGTGCCGAAGAGGATGAGCCCGATTTGATCCCCCTGGCTGTGATCGATGAACCGTCCGGCGACCTGCTGCACGACCTGCAGGCGCGACTCCTGCCCACCCATGTCCCGGGTGGCCATGGAGCCCGAGCAGTCGATGGCGAGGATGATCTGACGCCCTTCGGTATGAATGGGTATGGGCGCACCCAACCACTGCGGCCGCATGGCCGCGAGCACCAACAGCGCCCAGATGATCGACAGCAGCGCGCCATCGGCGCGCGTGGTCCGCGGCGTGCCGGCGCCCGCGGTGGCCACCTCGATGGCCATCGGCAGGTACAGCGCCGCGCCGCGCGGCTCGCTCGTGGGCAGAATGCGGCGCAGCAGCCAGGGCAGGGGGGCGAGCAGCGCCATCCACGGCCATGCGAAGTGGAACACTAGAGTTGTCCTTCCTCTGGGCCGCGATCCGCCGCGGATGCACCGGATCGCTTCCCCTTGCGCCGGGCCCGGGCTTCGCGTCCCGCGCAGCGCACGAAGGCGTCGGCACCCGCGAGCCAGCTCGGACGCTCGTCGTAGGCCTCACCGCCGAACGCTGTGCTGAGCAAATGCCGACCGCTCTCACCGGCGAGCGGCGCGCCGCCCTCGGTGCCCAGAAATGCGAGCCACGCCGCTCCCGTGAGGCGGGCAACCCGCTCACGGCCGAACACCGCCATCGCGTAGCGTCGCAGCAAGTTCTCGATGGCCCCGGCGCTGTGCCGCAGATCCGCATCGGCCGACCCGATCCGCCGCAGCTCGCGCAGCGCCGCACGGCGCAGCCTGCGCCGCGGCGTGTGCCACCGCCACAGCGCGCCACCGGCAAGCGCGACCGCCAGCGCCGCCAACACCCACCAGCCTGGTGCCGGCGGCCACCAGCCTGGCGGCGGTGGCGCGTGCGCCGGCGCAAGCTCGCTCAGCCAATTGGGATTCATGCCGCCGGCAGTCCTCGCAAGAGCACGGTGCGCAGCGCGGTTTCGACGCTTTCCGACGTCTCGAGCCGCACGACCGGCGCGGCGAGGCGCTGCGAGAGCTCGGTGACGCGCCGCTCGCGGGCCTGCCACACGGCGAGCCACGCATTGCGCGCTCGCCGTCCGTCGAGCACCAGCAGGCGGCCGGGCAGTCCCGCCCGGAAGCGTCCCGGGGGCAGGCCGTTGGACTCGAGTGGATCGGTGATCCAGTAGAGCCTGACGTCGTTGTGTCGGGCGATCGGTATCCAGTGATCCTCCTGATGAGCGCCAGGACCGCAGAAATCGCTGAGCGCGAACACCTGACTGCCGGGACGGACCACCGCGCCCAGCGCGCGCACCGCCTCGCCGAGCAACTGCGGGGCCGGTTGTCCCGGCGCCGTCGGCTGCGCTTCCAGCAAAGCCTCGAGCAGCGGCAACACGCCCTCGAGCCGTCCGCGCGCCGGCAGCACGCGCACGCCCGCGGCGCCGCCGGCGATCACCCCGCCGATCCGGTCGCCGCCGAGCGCCGCGACCCAGGCGAGCAGCGCCGCGGTCCGCACGATGAGCGTCGACTTCAGCTGGCGTCGGCTGCCGAAGAATGTGCCCGGCTGCAGGTCGACCAGCAACCACACGGGCCGTTCGCGTTCTTCGCGATAAAGCTTGGTGTGCGGCCGTCCCCGCCGCGCAGTGACACGCCAATCGATGCTGCGTGGATCATCACCGGCGGTGTAGGGGCGGACCTCCTGGAACTCCAATCCTCGGCCGCGCTGCGCACTGGAGTGCGCGCCAATCAGCGCGGCGCGCGCGTGCCGTCGTCCCCGCAGGGTCAGGCCGTGCGCCGCGCCGCGGAGTGTCAACAAGTCCGCCAGGGTCGGGGTCGTCATCGCCTCACGGAGCCGGCACCCGGCTCAGCAGTTCGTTGACGCAGGCTTCGGCGGTCACGCCCTGCGCCTGCGCGGTGTAGTCGATGAGCAGCCGATGGCGCAGCGCGTCCGGAGCGAGGGCCTGCACGTCCTCGGGTGTCACGAAATCGCGGCCGTCGAGCCACGCGAGCGAGCGCGCGCCGCGCTCGATCGCAATCGCCGCGCGCGGGCTCGCCCCCCAGCGCAGCCACTGGCGCAGCTGCGCGCTGTAGGGCTCTGGTCTGCGTGTCGCATCGACCAATGCGGCAATGTAATCGGCGACAGGATCGGAGAGCGTCAGGCCGAGCGCCGCGCGCCGCGCCTCGAAGACCGTCTGCTGGCTCATCCGCTGCGTCGGAGGCGGCAGCTCGCGCTGACTGATCGCTTCGCTGCGCGCCAAGGCCATCACCTTGAGCGTCGTGGCGCGGTCGGGGTAGTCGATGCGCACATGCAGCATGAAGCGGTCGAGCTGCGCCTCGGGCAGTGGATAGGTGCCCTCCTGCTCGATGGGGTTCTGGGTCGCCATCACCATGAACAGTGGCGGCAGCGGGTAGGTCGCCGCGCCGACGCTGATCTGGCGCTCGGCCATGGCCTCCAGCAGCGCCGATTGAACCTTCGCCGGCGCGCGGTTGATTTCGTCGGCGAGAATCACGTTGTGAAAAAGCGGTCCCCGTTGGAAGCGAAAGGTGGCCTCTTCCGGCCGGTAGATCTCCGATCCCGTGAGGTCGGCCGGCAGCAGGTCCGGTGTGAACTGCACGCGTTGGAAATCGGCCTCCACGCCGTGCGCCAGCGCCTTGACGGCGCGCGTCTTGGCGAGACCCGGCGGGCCCTCGACCAGCAGGTGACCATCGCTGAGCAGGGCCACGAGCAACCGCTCGACCAGCGCCTCCTGGCCGAGGATCTGGCTGCGCAGATAGTCGCGCAGCCGCGAGAAGGCCGTCCGCGCCGCAGCGCCCGGTTGGGCCGATTCCGGGGCGGGAGCAGAGTGGGAGAGCGAACCGGTGCCGATCATCGCGCATGGCCTCCAGGGTGTTGCCGAGAGCCGGATTGACCGGTCGGAGCCGCCGGGGTTCCCCCCTGCGCAAATCGTGGGCCCGGCCCCGAGGTCACCGGCCATCTTACCGGGCGTGCCGCCGGCGCGCTCGGCCGCAAGCCGGCCCGCAGCGCACCGGATCGGTGGTGCCCCTATACCTCGGTGCCCTATGCCCCTGAAGACCGTGATCCGCGTGCAGACCGGCGTGCGCCTCGAGGGCAAGTCACCCTTCTCGGCCGAGATGCTGCGGAAGGTCAAGGTGCTCAGGCGTGTCCACGAACGCGATCTCGGCGCGGCCGATGCCCGTGCCCTTCGCGAAGCTGATGACCCCGGCTGATGAACGTGCGCCTGCAGAGCGGTTCCTGTGCGGAAAGAACGACTGCTCGCGAGGAGAATTGCGGGGCGGGCGCCATTCGACGGACGGTTCAGTGAGCGGAAATCCACCGGGCGGCCTGGCGATGCGCAAGCGCTAATTGAGCTGTGGTCATCCGGGACGCTGACTCCTTCATCTTCTGGTGGGCCAGGTCATGGACATGATTGTGAGCGCTCGAGTCGGACGCGGCTAGAAGCCACCACCGGTATGCCCTGACGTAGTCGAGCGGGACACCCTGTCCTCTGGCGTACATCAGCCCCAGGTCGAACTGCGCATCGGCATCGCCTTGATCGGCGGCTTTGTGGAACCACCGTGCGGCCTTGGCATAATCTTGCGGCAGACCCTGACCTTTCTCGTACATGACCCCCTGAAAGAACTGCGCCGCGGCGTTGCCCTGGGCGGCGCCTATCCGGGACCAGTAGATGGCGGGGGCGTCGCGCTGCGGCAGCGCCTCAGTGGTGCGCCCATTTCGCGTCGTCAATCAGTTCAAGCTGAAGCCTCGAATCGTCAGGCTTCGAGCCATCCCCGCACTGAAGTCTCCGGGATTCCAGATCACGGTGCCCCCAAAACTCGCCGCGCGTTCGAAACTGGTCGTAGCGACGAGCGGCTCGCGCACGCCGGGGGGCGCACATGCCGAGCCCGGTGGGCGCGTGGCGCTCACCTTTGCGCACTTCGTGGCGCCGATTTATCCGCCCGACTCGGACCAACAAGGCACCGTCAGGCTTGCAGTGTTCGTAGCTCCGTCGGGTAAAGTTGCGCGGGTCAAAGTCCTGCGCAGTTCGGGCTCGCCGCAATTGAATCGCGCGGCGATCGCCGCCGCGCGGCAGTGGCGCTTTGTTCCTTTCAAGCGCGCCCTGGACGAGAGCATCTGGAGCGTGGTGAATCTGCATTTCATCCAGCCTCGCCGTACGCTAGGCGTGCCGTTCGTCATCATGCACTACCGCGAAGTCGCGCGGCAGATCAATGCTGAAGTCAAACAGCGGGGATATGCGCCTTTAAACATGTTGAAAGTCTGGAAACGACTCCGCAGATTCATCAACGCGCTGTCCGGCAACAGTGGCCGCGATGCTCGCGGAGGGCGTTCGCTGGAGGCCGAGCTGGCCGGTCTCGGCAGGGCGCAATCGGTGCGCTTCGTGGGTTTCCTTTCCCATGGATTGCAACACACGAATCCGACATTGGCGCGCCGGCGGCGTCGAAGCGGAACCGGGCGGTCTCGGTGGCAAGTCTATGCGGTCAAGCAGCAGCGGGGCTTCTCCGAATGGATGGTCGAAGCCACGCCGCGCGGAGCGCTTCGCCGCATTGAAGCGGCGTTTCACTGCCAGGTGGCAACATGTCCGCGCTAGGATGAAAGCAAACTGTGTATGGGCGATGTGTCGGCGGTGATGCCTGGGTCGCTGGTGATATCACTTGTGCGTCCGCCGCGGCCCGATGCCGCGGGCGCGGCGAGGCGTCGTCAATCTCTCCCGAGCGTGATCCGCCTGGCTTCAGTACGCATACGTCACGATGGCATGCTGTCCGGTCCCCTTGCGGCAGTCGGTCACATTCTTGTGGCGGATGATGCGGTAGGGCGCGAACGCGGGCTGATCCGCCGCGAGAGTGTTCTGGGCCGCCTCTAGGCCCGCCAGATGCGCGCACAGAGTCCGGACGTCGGCTGCCACGCCGGCTGCGCCTTGCTTGGCGGTGCGCTTGATGATCGCTGAATTGTCATGCCACATCGCGGAGAAGAGCGACCCGACGACGGAGATGCCCAGCTTGCCGCCCGCTTCGCCGGTGGCCTTGCCCGCCGCGCCGATGGCGAGCGCATCCTGATAATAATGCCGCGCGAGCGCCTGCTCGGCCGGGTTGAGCGGCACGATCCGCCGGCCGATCAGCAAACCACCGTCGCTTTTTATGGTCGCTTTCGGCGCGCCGCGCACCGAGATGTGCACGGCGCCGGAGGCGATCGACAGCGATCCGCGGCCGACGGTCTCGTCGGTATGCCCGCATGCGGCGAGCGTCATGAGCGGCAGCGCCGCGCAGAGTGCGAGAAACGGTTTACGAATCATCGTCAAGCCCCCCTGTTCGCCACGAAACTCGACCCCGAGCCCCTCATCCCGGCTGACGCGCCGGCGTGGAGGCCGCGTGCACCGCGCCCGGCTCGGCGATCACCACTTTCGCCAATTTCGGTCCGATCCAGCGCTCGATGTCGTCGACCAGCGTGAAACCGGCCGGCACGACCACCAGCGTCAGGGCGGTGGAGGCGAGCAGGCCGCCGATCACCGCGATCGCCATGGGCGCGCGGAAAGGGTCGCCGATCGCGAGCGCGACCGGCAGCATGCCGGCGACCATGGCCACCGTGGTCATGACGATCGGCCGCGCGCGCTTGTGTCCGGCTTCGAGCAGCGCGGTTACCCGATCCTTGCCGGCACGCATCTCTTCGATCGCGAAGTCGACGAGCAGAATCGAGTTCTTCGCCACGATGCCCATGAGCATCAGAAAGCCGATCATCACCCCGAGAGACAGCGGCTCCCCCGTGACGTAGAGAGCGCCCACCGCCCCGCCGATGGACAGCGGCAGCGCCGAGAGGATCGTGATCGGCTGCAGCAGCCGGGCGAACAGCAGCACCAGCACCGCGAACACCATCAATACGCCGGTGCCCATCGCGATCAAGAAGTCGGTGAACAGCTCCGACATCAGGCGTGCATTGCCGGTGTCCGCCAGATGCACGCCGGACGGCAGGTGCTCGAGCGCCGGTAGCGCGTGGATCTCCTTCATGGCCTGACCGAGCTGCACGCCGCTGCTCAGATTGGCGTTGATCGCAATGCGCAGGCGCTGGTCGCGGCTGTGTATCTGAGTGGGGCCCTCGCCGAAGCTGAAGGCGGCGACGGCTTTCAGCGGCACGGTGCCGCCGTCCGCGGTCGGCACGGGCAGATTCTCCAGTGTCGTCAAGCTTCCGCGCGCCGAGCGCCGCAGGTTGACCAGGATGGGTACCTGCCGGTCGGGAAGCGTGAATTTCGCGTCGTTCTGCAGCAGATCGCCGATCGTGGCGATGCGGATCGTCTGGCTGATGTCGGCAACCGTCACGCCGAGCTGGGCGGCCAGATCGAACCGCGGCCGGATGCGGATTTCCGGACGCGGCAGATCGTCCTCGGAGCTGACGTCGCGCAGACTGGGCAGCACCGCCATCTGCCGCATCACCTTGCGGGCGGTGCGCTCCAGAAGCGTCAGGTTGTCTCCGGTCAGATCGACGGTGACGTCATGTCCGTTGCTGTCGCCGTTGAAGTCCTGGAAGTACATCTGCGCATTGGGGATCGCGCGCAGCTTGCCGAGCATGCTGTTCTGCCATTGGACCTGCGTCAGCCTGCGCTGGCTCGGCGGCACCAGGACGACGGACAGGTTGGCCTTGCGCACGCTGCCGTTGACACCGACCGACTCGTCGATGGCCTTCACGTCCTTCTGTCGGGCGAGGATGCGGTAGGCCGCGTTGGCGACGCGTTTCGTGTCGGCGAGCTGCACGCCCGGAGGCAAGTCGATCTCGAGCGACGCGGTGCTGGTGTCGGGCTCCTGGATGAACGTCTTGGGCATCATCGCCAGGCCGTAGACCGACGCCACGAAGAACAGCACGCCGAGTCCGACGGTCTTCCAGCGGTGATGTACGCACCAATTCAGGACACGCAGGTACCATGCCATGACCGGACCGTCCCGGTGTTCCGGTTCCGGCTCCGATTTGAGGGTGTAGGCGGCGATCACCGGCGTCAGCAGCCGGGCGACCAGCAGCGAGAAGAAAACCGCAGCGGCCACCGACAGCCCGAACTGTCTGAAGTACTGGCCGATGATGCCGCTCATGAAGCTCACCGGAACGAACACCGCGATGATGGTGAACGAAGTCGCGACGACCGCGAGCCCGATCTGATCGGCCGCGTCGATCGCGGCCTGATAGGCGCTTTTGCCCATGCGTTTGTGCCGCACTATGTTCTCGATCTCGACGATGGCGTCATCGACGAGCACGCCCGATACCATCGACAGGGCGAGCAGGCTGACCTGATTGAGCGTGAAGCCCATCGCCTCCATGAACGCGAACGTGGGAATCGCCGACAGCGGAATCGCCAGCGCGGAGATCAACGTGGCGCGCGTGTCCCGCAGGAACAGCCAGACCACAAACACCGAGAGGATCGAGCCCTCGACGAGCGCCTCGAGCGCGGAGTGATATTGGTGTGTGGTGTAAGAGACCGAGGTGAACGTCTGATTGATCTCGACGTCGGGGTATTCCTTGCGGATCTTGGCCAGGGCGCGCTGGACGCCCCGCAGCACCGTGACGTCGGAGGTGTCGCGGGCGCGCGCCACCCCGAAGGAGATGGCGGGGCGCCCGTTGTACAGCTCGACGCTGCGCACCTCGGCGGCGGCGTCGCGCACCGTGGCGATGCTGCCGAGCCTGGCAAACCGCCCGCCGGGGAGGGCAATCTGCGTCTGCGCGAGCTGCCAGGCGGTGTGCGCGTTGCCGAGCACCCGGATGGTCTGCTCGCCGTCGCCGAGATCGGCGCGGCCGCCGGGCATGTCGATGTTGAGATTGGCCAGCTGCCGGTTGACTTGCGAGGCGGTGATGCCGAGGGCCTGCATGCGCGCCGGATTCAGCTCGACACGGATCTCGCGGCTCACGCCGCCGTAGCGGGAGACCTGTGCGACTCCCGGCACTCTGAGCAGCGTCTTGGTGATCGTGTTGTCGATGAACCAGGAAATCGCCCGGTCGCTCATATCGGTGGAGCTGACGGCGTAGTACACGATCGGTCCGCCGTCGACTTTGACCTGCTGCACCATCGGCGGCAGGATGTCATTGGGCAAATCGGGCTGTACTTCGGTGACCGCGTCGCGCACTTCGGTCACGGCGCGATCGATCGGGGTGCCGATCCGGAATTCGATGTCGGTTTCCTCGCCGCCCTGATAGGCGTCGGAGAGAATGCGGTGGATGTTGCCGATCCCCGCCACCGCCGCCTCGATTCGGCGTACGATCTGGATCTGTACTTCTTCCGGCGCCGCACCCGGCTCGCTGACCACCACCGACACGATGGGATAGGAAATGTGGGGGTTCTGTGTCACCGGCAGGCGCAGGAAGGACACGATGCCGACGAACAGCAACACGACGAACAGCACGATCGGCGGCAGCGGGTGCCGGATCGCCCATGCGGACAGGCGTTTCATGAGTGTGCCGGCGCGGCGGACGCCACCTGCACCTTCTCGCCGCCTTGCAGGAAGCCGCCCGCCAGGGTCACCACGCGCTCCTGCCCGGTCAGACCCTTCGCGATGACCACGCCCGAGGCGAGCACGCCGCCGAGCTGCACCGGTCGGCGCACGACGACGTTCCGGCGGTTGACGATGAACACATACGATCCCTTGGAGTCGGTCATGACCGCCGTTTGCGGTACCACCGGCCGCTCGGCGTGACTCTCGCTGATTACGGCGTGCGCGAACGCGCCGGGCCTCAAGGCAGGATTGGGCGCAAGAGCGATGCGCACCTCGCCGAGCCGGCTCTGCGTGTCGACGGTGGCGCCGAGCAGCCAGATGTGGCCCGGGAAAGGCCGCGGATATCCGATCAGATATACCTGCGCCGGTTGCCCGACCTTCAACGAGGCCAGATCCTGCTCGGCGACCTGTCCGATGAGCTCGACGCGATTCTCATCCTCCAGGGTGAACAGCGGCGGGCCTCCGGGGCTGGCCACCTGACCGATCTCGGCCGCGCGAGTCAGCACGGTGCCCGCGACCGGCGCGACGATGCGGGTCAGGGCCAGTTCGGCGCGTTTCTGCCGCAGCTGCGCCGCGACCATCCTGGTGTTGGCAACGCCCATCGCCGCCGCGGCCTGGAGCTGCTCGACATTTTGCGCCGACAGTCCGCCGTTCGGGCCGATCGCCACGGCCCGGCGGTACTCGGCGGCCGCGAGCGCCGCCTGGGCTTGTGCCCTGGCAAGGGCCGCGGCGAGCTCGGCGACCTGCGGTTTCAAAACTGAATCGTCCAGCTGCGCCAGGATCTGACCCCGCCTGACCACGTCGCCGACTTGCACGTAGACCGCGACGATGCGCTCGGCCTGACCGCCGTCGCCGATCGGCAGGTCGTGGCGCGCCGAGATCGAACCGGTCACCATGACTTCGGTGTTCACCGGCCGTACACCCGGGACGAAGGTCGAGACCAGGGGAATGTTGCGCTGATCGGCGAGTGGCGTCAGCGGCTTGGATGCCCGCGTCACCCGCATGGTCACCCCGGCAGCGACGGCGAGCGCAAGCAGCACGCCGGCCGCGAGCCACCAGAGTTTGCGCGTCCCGACGCCGCGTTCGGTCGCAGTGTCGGCGGGGGGCCGATCGAGGCCGATCCAGGGTCCGCCGCCGGTGTCGACGGCGACCGAAGTCTCGATCGCGGAGGACTCCCGTGCCACGGGCTCGATCACGGGCTGTGGGTCGTTCTGCGTGCTCATGTCACACCAAGCCCCGTACCTTGGGAACCGACACCACCACGGTGCCGGCGATCTTGTCGTGCCAAGCCTGACGCTCGGCATCGAAGGCTATCCAGAAGAAGCCGAGTCCGGCGGCAACCAACGAGAGGAAGCAGCCGAGGGCGCGCAAAATCGCCGTTTCCCAGTTGAGCGGGCGGCCGTCGATGCGCGCCACGCGCAAGTGGCAAATGATGCCGCCGACGGTGGTGCCGCGCAGTTTCCACATGATCGCGCCGTAGGCGGCCAGTGCGATCAGCGTGCCGTCGCTGTCGTGATGACCGATCAGACTCAGGCAGACGCTGATCAGCACCAGGTCGATCAGCAGCGCCGCCATGCGGATCCAGAACCCTGCGCGCGGCAGCGCCATCAATTCGAGCGGGGTGGGCTCCGCGGGCGCGGCGCTCGCCGTCGCGCCTGGTATGGGGCCAGCGCTCATCGCGGCGGTTTCGCTCGTTGCGTCGGCCGCGGCCGCCCCGGGACCCGGCGCAGCGCCGGCCGTGCCCGGGGGCTCGGCCGGTTGTGGCGGCGGCACGGCGCCGCGTGCTGAGCGCAGCGCGAGCAGCAGCGTGTAGGTCAGCGTGCCGAAGCCGATCAGGCCGATCACGGCGAAGACAATGAAGCCGACCACCGGCACCATGTACAAGACCGACACCAGCACCCCGCCGACCAGCACATGCAGGACGGGTTGGTCGACACCACGGTGCGCGCCGCGCAGTATCCGGCCGCCGAGCCAGGCAAGGGTGACGACGCGCCCGAAAATCCCCGCGCACAGCAGGCCGATCCACAGCAGGGGAACGAATATGATTCCGACCACGGTCACCGTCAGCGCGACCATCAAGACGAGCATCAGGATCGGCGTGAGCAGCACCATTGCGAGCGCCGTCAGAATCGACGGACCCGGGTGCTCCTCCAGCGTCCGGACGCAGTGGCGCAGGCCGTCACGGAACAAGGCGGCCACCAGCAGGTAGATCGCCAGCAGGCCGAGCGCCACCCCCCAGGCCCACAGGACGTCGAGTCGGGGCGCGAGCAGCCGGCCGAAGAGCAGACAATGCTCGCCCCACCCCTGCAACGCGTCCGTGAAGTGGAAGATGCCGGACATGAGCCGGACCGTTCCGCCCTGAACCACCGCCGACGGGTTGCGCTCGTAGGAGCCGAACAGGCTGACGGTCTGGCCCTGTACGATGGCCTTGGGACCGAGTCTGAGGTTGCCGAAAATCGTCACGACGTTGCCGCCGACGCTGCCGTTGATGTGGCCGTTGCCGAAGACGGTGACCACACTGTTGGCGACGTTGCCGTCGACGCGGGTGCGGCCCATGACCGCGACCACGGAGTCCGACACGGTGCCGTGGACCGAGCTGTTGCCGAATACCGTCACGACGTCGCAAGCGGCCCTGCCCGCGGGAAGCCGCGCATTGTGTCCGACCTCGACGATTTCCTGACCGCTCGGGCAGCGGGACTGTTGTTTCGCGATGACGATGGACTTGGAATGATCGGTGATGCGGATTCCCCCGTTGCCGATCACGACATGGCCGCCGCCGCCCCTGATGTCGATGCCCGTGGAGCCCACCTCGACGCGGCGGGTATCGTGCGCGGCGGCAGGTGCGATGCATGCGCACAGTCCGGCGAGCAGCGCGCCGGTCATCGCCCAGCGGAGTATCTGTTTCATACCGAGTGAACCTTGGAATGTGGTGCAGCCGAACGGAGCACGAGGTGGCCGAGCGCGCACAGGGCCGCGTACAGCGCGCCGGTGGCCAGCAGCCCACCGAACAGCCAGGCTCCCGGGATCTGCCGAGCCAGGTGAACGGCAAGCTCGGCGAGCAGCAGCAGCGCGCTGCTCACGCTCCGAAAGCCGTGGAGAACAGGGATCGCGCCGGTGGCCACCAGCGTGTAGCTCAGCTGCATCCGCAGGCTCATCATGAGCACCCAGGCGAGCGGGATGCACAGAATACAGCCCGCCATCAGCGCCAGACGTGCCGCGAGCGGCCAGCGATTGATGCCGGCGGCCCGGCGCGGCTGTGCGGCGCGCGCCGCGACCTCACCCATTATGCGGGCCTCGAGCGAGGCGGGCGCGCGGCACGGCGGAAGCTGCCGCAGCGCCTCGTGCGTCAAGTGTTCCAGATGTTCTTCGAGCGTGCGGTTAGGGGAATTCATGTCGGGTTGCAGCTTTGCGCGGAGCTTGGCGCCACGCCGCTTTGCGCCAGCGACTTGGCCATGGCGAGACGTCCACGCAGGATATCGGTCTTGATCTTGGCCAGGGAGTGACCGAGACGGGCGGCGATATCCTGGTAGGACATCTCTTCGAAGTGAAACAGTACGAGCGGCACGCGCTGATGGTCGGGGAGCTGACCGAGGGCGTGCTCGATGAGCGCATGGCGTTGCGCCTCGTCCATCTCCTGCAGGACGCCGTCGAAGGTCGCGGTGGCGCTCTCCAGATCGGCCTCGCGCCCGTCGTCGGCGAAGACTTCGGAGAACAGCCGCCAGCGATTACGGTGGCGGGTCAGGTGATTCAGCGTCAGATTCGTGGCCACGGTCTTCAGCCACCCGCCCGCGGTCGGACTTTCTCGCAGGCGCCCGAAATTCTCGTAAGCCTTCAGGAACACGTCCTGGCTGATGTCCTCGGCCTGCGCGGGGCTGCCCGTCAGGCGGACTGCTGTGGAGAAAACCATATCCTGATAGGCGCGCATAAACGCTGCGAACTCTCGAGAATCGGGCCTTGGGCTTGCCAGTTGCACGGGTGGATCATCGTTTGAGGCAAGAACACGGCAGGAGCCGGAAAGTTGCGGGCCGAGCCGCCTGGAGGTTCCCCTGGGCAGCGCTCGCCAGGGATGCCGAGCCCGCGGGCGGCGAACCCGAGCCCAGCTGCCAACAGCCGCAATGGCGCTTCCCTCGGCGCGCCGCTAGAGCCTACGCCCGGGCGAAGGGCCGGGCTAGCCGCGTTCGCCGCAGCGATGGCACGGGCTGTCGTGCGCGGTAGTGGACGATCCGCGGCCCAGGCCGCTGGCCCGGACAATCCCGCCGGAGCTGGCGTGTGTTCACACGGCACTGGCCCGGCGCCGCCGTAGCGGCTCTGAGCGCAGTCGCAGCCGCCCTCGAGCGGGAACGACAGCGGCGGCAGGCATGGGGATCCTCCGAGTGCCACCCGATGCGGCGGCCGGCACGTATGGCCGAAGCGCGCACGGTCCGGAAGGGAAAACCCGCTGATTGGGTGGGCTCAGCGATGCTTCAGGACGACCCACAGCGGACCGATGAGCAGGAACATGACGTCCTGGAGGAACTTCGGTCGACGGCCCTCGATCGCATGGCCGACGAACTGACCGATCCAGGCGGCCCCGAATATCCAGACTGCGGTGGCGAGCAGCGGGACCGACCGGGGCCAAAAGCTCAGGATCAGGACGCAGATCAGGAGCTGTACCGCGATGATACCCGTCGCCTTCCAACCCAGGCTCACGTAGAACGGCGCCACCAGAATCATGGCGAAGTACGCGACGCGCAGGCCGAGCGCATGCACGCCCCACAAGAGAGCCACGACGGCGAACAGGATTGCCGGCACACAGACGATGTGAATGGCTCGATTGATGCGGTGCTGGTGAGACAGCGAGTACTCCGCGAGCCATTGATCGAGCGTCTTGCCGGCCACCGTCTTCAAATCAAGGCCCCGGGAACAGCGATCCCCCACGCCAGTATCCCATACGCGCCTCACATCTCGTCGGCCATCGCGGCAAGCCGGCCGATGGTGTTCATGTTGCGCGCCGTGCCGGCCTGGGCCGCCGGGATGACCAGCCTGGAATGAGCGATGCCGTCCCGGTACATCACATAGACCTCGCGAGCGCCCAGGGCGAGCAGCTCGCCCTTGCGCCCTCGCAAGGTCGCGATCGTGTCGGAGGGCGGAGGCCCATCGAGAAAGATGGCCACCGTGCGGTCCGGCGGGTGGCGCGGATACGGGTTCGCGGCGAGCACGCTCGCGATCTCGGCGCCGGTGCGCACCATCACCCCGATGGGTTTGCCCAGGTGCGCGCGCAGGCGCTCCTCGAGCAGCGCCTTGATCCTGCGCTCCCCGAGCCGGCTGGTGAACAGCGCATTGCCCGATGCGATGTAGGTGCGCACCCGCTCGCAGCCGGCGTCGCGGCACAACTCCACGAGCGTCGGCATCGGCAGCTTGTTGGCGCCCACCACGTTGACCGCGCGAAGGAGTGCGACGTATACCGCCACGGACAAGCCCTCCGAGCTTCGCGATGCACGGCCGCGAATCTGCGGCTTGCACCGACTATAATGCCTCGGAGCTCCCGATGTAACTCCAAAGATGACTCAGCGCGAGAATACCGGCCCGCGGCGCATCGTCTGCCTGACGGAGGAGACGACCGAGACGCTGTATCTGCTCGGGGAGCAGGACCGTATCGTGGGAATCTCGGGATTCACGGTGCGCCCGCCGCAGGCCCGCCGCGAAAAGCCCAAAGTGAGCGCCTTCACCAGCGCCAAGATCGAGCGCATCGTCGCCCTGAAACCGGATCTCGTGCTGGGCTTCTCGGATCTGCAGGCGGGCATCGCCGCCGATCTGATTCGCGCCGGCATCGAGGTGCACGTCTTCAATCAACGCGGCGTCGGCGAGATCCTCGAATCGATCGCCATGCTCGGCCGGATGATCGGCGCCCACGCGCGCGCCCAGGCGCTGATCGGACGGCTGCGCCGCTCGATCGACAATGCCCGTCGCGCCGCATCTCGGCTGCCCTGTCGGCCGCGCGTCTATTTCGAGGAATGGGACGATCCGCTGATCTGCGGCATCCGTTGGGTCGGCGAGCTCGTCGAAATCGCGGGCGCGGAGAATTGCTTCGCGGACCTCGCCGCGCGGCCTGCCGCCAAGGAGCGCATCATTGCCGATCCGCAGGAGGTGGTGCGGCGCGCCCCCGACGTGCTGATCGCCTCGTGGTGCGGAAAGAAATTCAACCCGGCCAGAGTGCGCGAGCGGCCCGGCTGGGAATCGATTCCGGCGCTCCGCCACGATCGATTATTCGAGATCAAATCGTCCGAGATCCTGCAGCCCGGCCCCGCGGCCCTCACCGACGGTTTGAGCCGGCTTCGTCGGATCATCGCCGACAGCGCGCACGACATGGTGGAAAACGACGCGCGATATCGCTGCTGTCGAGGAAGCGCTCCGCCCCCGCGTCGCGCCGGCCGGGATCACCCGTAGACCAGCCGGCGACGATTACCCTGCGCCCGCTCTAATCCTTCACCCTGGGAGCAGTCGGGCTCACCTCGGATGCGCCAGCGCGGAAGGTGCGGTGCGCCCGGCGGAGTGGAGCACGCCGATCAACATCGCGCTGGCGCCGTTCCAGACGATCTGCGCGCCGATGGCGAGCAGGATGAACGCCGTCAGTCGGATCATGATGTTGGTTCCCGTCTTGCCCAGCCGGTGCACCAGACGATCCGCGTACCGGTAGCAAAGATAGATGATGACGCAAGTGATCAATACGCCGACGAAGTGCGCGAGAATCGTGGGCAGGAGCGCACGCAGGCCGCGCGGCGGATTGGCTCCGAGGGTGACGGCCACCGATATCGATCCGGGTCCGACGGTCAGCGGCATGGTGATTGGATAAAACGCTCCCTGCGTGATGCTGTCGGGGCTGGCGGCGCCGTCCGGCGCGGAAACCACCGGCTTGAGCGGGCCATTGAGCAGGGACCAGGCCAAGGCGCATACCACGATGCCGCCGGCCACCTGCACCGCCGGAATCGAGACGCCGAAGAAGTCCAGCACGTAGGCGCCGACCAGGATCGAGGCGATGAGCAGCACGAAGCTGTTGAAGGCGACGAGCTTCGCGGTGCGCGTGCGCTCGGCCGGCGTGAGCCCCGAGGTCATGGCGAGGAAAATGGGCGCCCCGCCGAATGGATTGATGATCGGCAGCAGCGCCGCCACGGCGACGAAGACGATTTCGGCGAAATAATGAATGCGGGCCAGGAGCATGGCTATGGGGGGCGTGGGGGCCTTCAAGATCAGCCTGTACAGTCTCGCCCTGAACGCCCGCAAGCTCAAGCGCGTCCCGATGACCAAACATCTACACAACGAGCCTGTCGCGCCAGGGCGCGTGCGGGCGGGTCACGCGGATCGACAGGGCCGGCGCATCTAGGACTGGGCGGCGCCGGCGCGCACGATCCGGGCGCGAGATCCTGGATGCGCCCGCGCCTCGCCGCCGAGGGAGGCATTGCGGTCGGCGCGCCGCCTGTGCTTTGCGGCGCCAAGGGTGGATTCTGGGCCTGGTAGGATTCGAACCTACGACCAAGGGATTATGAGTCCCCTGCACTAACCGCTGTGCTACAGGCCCATCCGCGAGGGTGCGCATTCTAGCAGCGGCATCCGCAGCGGGGGCGGCCCGGTTCAGGGATGCAGGCGCCCGGTCAGCGGCGCGCGCGCCTTGATGGCCTTGAGGCGTGCCGTGGTCGCCAGGCGCTCGCCGTGCGGTGAACTCGGCTAGAATCGGCTGGGAATTTCCATCGGAGCAGGCGATGAGCCAACGGCGCACGAGCGAAGAGAGTCTACGCGAGCTGCTGGCGCGAGTTCACGAGCGGCTGAGCCAGGCGGACTCGATCGACGAGGAGTCCCGCCGCCTGCTTGGCGCGCTGGTGCGGGACATCGGACGGGCCTTGGGCCGTGAGTCGGGCGAAGCGACCGGCCACGTACCCCATCTGGAATCCCTCGCAGTGCGGTTCCAGACCGACCATCCCGGGCTTGCGGAATTGCTGCGCCAGGTGATCGACGCACTGGGCAAGCTCGGGATCTAGCGCCGGGCGCGCGGCGCGCCGCCCGGCGGCCGGTCAATCCTCCATCAGAAAGCTTCTGAGCTGCTCGCTGCGGCTGGGATGGCGCAGCTTGCGCAGCGCCTTCGCCTCGATCTGGCGGATGCGCTCGCGCGTGACGTCGAATTGCTTGCCGACCTCCTCCAGGGTGTGGTCGGTATTCATGTCGATGCCGAAACGCATGCGCAGTACCTTTGCTTCCCGCGGGGTCAGCTGCGCCAGCACCGCGTGGGTGGTTTCGCGCAACGATTCCATGGTGGCCTGATCGATCGGGGAAGCCACCGAGGTGTCCTCGATGAAATCGCCCAGATGCGAGTCCTCGTCGTCACCGATGGGCGTCTCCATCGAGATCGGCTCCTTGGCGATCTTCAGCACCTTGCGCACCTTGTCCTCGGGCATCTCCATGCGAACCGCCAGCTCTTCCGGCGTCGGCTCCCGGCCCATCTCCTGCAGCATCTGCCGGGAAATGCGATTGAGCTTGTTGATCGTCTCGATCATGTGCACCGGAATGCGGATGGTGCGGGCCTGATCGGCGATCGAGCGGGTGATGGCCTGGCGGATCCACCAGGTCGCATAGGTGCTGAACTTGTAGCCGCGACGATATTCGAACTTGTCGACCGCCTTCATCAGGCCGATGTTGCCTTCCTGGATGAGGTCGAGGAACTGCAGTCCGCGGTTGGTGTACTTCTTGGCGATGGAGATCACCAGGCGAAGATTCGCCTCCACCATCTCCTTCTTGGCGCGCCGGGCCTTGGCCTCGCCGATCGACACCTCGCGGTTGATTTCCTTGATCTCGTTGATCGACAGGTGCAGCGCCTGCTCGGTGGCGGCCAGCCTGGTCTGGCGGCGAGTGATCTCCGGCTCGAGCCGGGCGAGGGCCGCGGAGTATTTCTTGCCGCCCTTGGTGTGCTTGCCGAGCCAGCGCGGGTTGGTCTCGTTCTTCGGGAAGCTTGCGATGAAGTCTTTGCGCGGCATGCCGCAATCACGCACCGCCAGGCTCATGATTTCCTTCTCGACCTGGCGGATCTCGCGGATGTGGCCGCGCAGATTGGCGATCAGCGCGTCGAACATCCGCGGGGAGAGCTTCAGCTCCAGGAACTCGTCGGCCGCCTTCTTGCGAATCTTCAGTGCTTTCGGCTCGTGCGAGCCGTGCTTTTCGATCGCCGTCAGCATCTGCGCGTAGGCTTTGGCGAGGCGCGCGAAGCGCTCCGCGGCCTCCTGCGGATCCGGCCCGGAATCAACGGTTTCCTCTTCCGCGTCGCCGCTGTCGTCGTCGCCGTCGTCTTCTTCCGATTCCTCGGCGGGGGCCACCTCCACCTTGGTTGGATTCTGCGGCTGGGCGATGACGTCTGGAGCATTGGGGTCGACGAAGCCGACGATCACGTCCACCAGCCGGGTCTGTCCGGTCTTGACCGGCTCATACGCCTTCAGCAGGCAGTCGTACGTCAGCGGAAACATCGCCAGCTGACGCCGCACGGCCTCGAGCCCTTCCTCGATGCGCCGGGCAATGCGAATCTCGCCTTCGCGCGTCAGCAGCTCCACCGTGCCCATTTCGCGCATGTACATGCGGACCGGGTCGGTGGTGCGGCCGAGCTCGGCGTCGAGCGCCGCCAGCACGGCGGCGGCCTCTTCGATGGCTTCCTCATCGGCGGGGGCCGAGGGCTCGCCGGCGAGCAGCGACTCGGTATCCGGCGCCTTCTCGTACACCGGAATGCCCATCTCGTTGATGGTGTTGACGATGTCCTCAATCTGCTCCGGATCGACGATCTCCGAAGGCAGGTGATCGTTCACCTGCGCGTATGTCAGGTAGCCCTGCTCTTTGCCGCGGGCAATGAGCAGCTTCAGTTGCGACTGGCGGTCCTCGGGCATCGCGGTGGTCCGCCGCTCCGTCAGCACCCGCTTCTCCGCGGACTGGCGGGCCTGTGCCGCGCTCTCGTGCACCTGCGCGGAGCGCTCGGCTGTGGTTTTCTTGGCTGTTTTCGCGCGCGTCCTGGGGGCGGCGGCGGCGTGCGCGGGCTTGCCGGTGGCGGCCTTGGCGACCTTGGCGGTCTGCGCCGGGGCGCGTTTGCGGCTGCTAGAGGAAGATTTGGGCTTGGCTTTCATTGAATCTCGGAGAATAGAGTTGGCGGGGCCTCGACCCGCTATGTGCTGGCGGATCGAAGCAGGCTCAAGGGGCGCCAAAATAAATTCACCTAGTGTATGAGGCTATTTTTACCATCACAAGTTCACCCCCGCGGTGGCTTCGCGCCCTGAAGGGGTTTTTCTGTTGTAAGTTCTTGAATTTCCTTCAGTTCTTCATCGCTCAGTCGACTCGTTCTACTCTTCGCCTCAAGCGCCTTCAGGCGCTGCTCGCGCACTCGCGCGGCCAGCTTACGTAGCGCGGCCTGCAGCTCTACTGTCGCGGCCGCAGGGTCCTCCAGCATCGCCTCGCGCTCGAGCAGGCGCGTGAGATGCTCGCCGCCCGGTCGATCCCTCCAGCGCTCGATCACCTGCGCCGAGATCTGTAACGGCTGCGAGCGCAAATCATCCAGTACGGCGCGCAATAAATCCGTGCCCGGCTCCTCGCACCGCGTGAGTGCATCACGCTCCGCATCCGTGACTGCGGCGGCCGTCGCCGGAAAGCGCACCAGCCGCGCCAGCGCTTGCCGAACCAAGCCGCCGCGTCCGGCGCTTCGCGCCGTGCGCGGCGGGGGGGGCGGCACGGCCGGAGATTCCGGCGCGGTAGCGCCGCCATGCCAAAGCTCGGCGAGGCGCGCGGCCGGCAAGCCCACAACTTCGGCTATTCGGGCGATCAGCAGTTCCCGGTACACTCCGGGGGGAACCGGGGCGATCAGCGGCCGGGCCGCCTCAGCCAGCCGAGCGCGTCCATCAGCATGCGCCAGATCCGATTGGCCGGACAACTCTCGTACGAGGTACTCCGACAAGGGCAGGGCGGACTCGAGGCGCTGCTCGAACGCGTCCCGGCCCTCTTCACCGACCAAAGTATCCGGATCATGCCCTTCGGGCAGGAACAGGAAGCGGATTTCGCGTCCTTCGCGCGCCTCGGGCAGGGCATGCTGCAGCGCCCGCCATGCGGCTCCGCGGCCGGCGCGATCGCCATCGAAGGCGAAGACCACCTCGCGTACGAGCCGGAATATGCGCTTGAGGTGCTCGGTCGTCGTCGCGGTGCCCAGCGTCGCGACGGCGTACGTCACTCCGGCCTGATGCAGCCGAACGACGTCCATATACCCCTCGACCACGAGCAGCCGCTTCAGAGTCCCGCCACTGCGGGACTCATATAGGCCGTACAATTCCCGGCCTTTGTGAAATAGCGGCGTTTCCGGGGAATTCAAGTATTTCGGCTCGCCGCGGTCGATGACTCGCCCGCCGAAGGCGATGACTCGCCCGCGGCTGTCCCGAATCGGAAACATGATCCGGTCCCGAAAGCGGTCGTAGTGGCGCTCAACGGCTCCCGCGACCCGCTCGCGCTCGATGATCAGACCCGCCTGGAGCAACGCATGGCGGTCGGATTCGCCGGTTCCGAAGCGCGTCAACAGGGTATTCCAGGCATCCGGCGCATAACCCAGACCGAAGCGCTGTGCGGTCTCCGGGCTCAACCCACGCTCGGTCAGGTAGCGGCTCGCCCGCAGGTCCTGCGCCAGCCGCTGCGCGTAGAGGCCGGCGACCCGACCCATCAGATCGTACAGGGTGGTGTCCCGGGGATCCGTCGCGCCGCCACCCTCGTGCGGCACGGTCAGACCGAGCCGGGCGGCCAGATCCTCCACCGCTTCCGGAAACGTCATGTGGTCGTAGTCCATCAGGAATCGCAGCGCCGTTCCGTGTGCGCCGCAGCCGAAGCAGTGATAGAACTGCTTCTCGGGACTGACCCAGAATGAGGCGGTTTTCTCGGTGTGGAACGGGCAGCAGGCCTTGTATTCGCGGCCGGCCTTGGTCAGCGGCACGCGCGAACCGACCACCTCCACGATATCCGTGCGGGCGATCAACTCGTCGATGAAGCGCTGGGGGATGATGGCCTTGACTAGCCCTGCTGGCGGCCCAGCCGTTCGCGCACCCGTGCGCCAACCACGCTCATGTCGGCGCGGCCCTGAGCCTGCGCTTTGATCGCGGCCATGACCTTGCCCATGTCCTTGACCGAGGACGCGCCGCTTGCCGCGATGGCCTGGGCAATGAGGGCGTCGATCTCGGCATCGCTCATCTGCGCCGGCAGATAGTGCTCGAGCACGGCAATTTCGCCGCGCTCCTTGGCGACCAGGTCGGCGCGCCCGCCGGCCTGGAATTGCGTGATCGCTTCCTTGCGCTGCTTGATCATTTTCTCGAGCAGACCGAGGACCTGCCCATCATCGAGCGTTATGCGCTCGTCGATTTCGCGCTGCTTGATCGCAGCCAGGGCGAGGCGGATCGTGGCGAGCCGCTCTTTCTCGCCTGCGCGCATCGCGCTCTTCATGTCATCGGTGATGCGTTCCTTGAGCGTCATGCGCAGCCGGCTCCCCACCGCCTCAGCGCGCGGGCCGCATGCCCTCGCGCGAGACGCGCTTCATGTGCCGCTTGATCGCCGCGGCCTTTTTGCGTTTACGCTCCTGGGTCGGCTTCTCGTAGAATTCGCGCCGGCGCAGCTCCGTGAGGATGCCGGCCTTTTCACAGGCGCGCTTGAAACGCCGCAAGGCGGCATCGAAATACTCGTTTTCGCGGATACGGACGCTCGGCATCGAAACCTCTGAACATTCTTGGAAGCGGACCCGAGACGCCCACGCGCCGGCTCTCAATGAGGGGCGCGCCTCGGCGGGACTCGGACGGCCGGGCAAATGGGCGCGCAATTCTAGTTGAGGCTTGAGGCAAAGGCAAAAAATGCGTGTGCTGGCGATCGAGTCCTCTTGCGACGAAAGCGCCGCGGCGATTCTGGACGAGACCGGCGGTCTGCTCGCCCACGAGCTGTACAGCCAGGTCGAGGTCCATCGAGCCTATGGCGGCGTGGTCCCGGAGCTGGCCTCCCGCGATCACGTGCGCAAGCTCCTGCCTCTGGTCCGCCGGGCCCTCGAGAAGGCCGGAAGCGGCCCCGAAAGCCTCGCCGGCGTCGCGTATACCGCTGGCCCGGGTCTGGTCGGGGCGCTGCTGACCGGCGCCGCTCTGGCGCGCAGCCTGGCCTATGCCTGGGGTGTTGCAGCCGTGGCGGTGCATCACCTCGAGGGGCATCTGCTCGCGCCGCTGCTCGAGCCGCGGCCGCCGCCCTTTCCGCACGTTGCGTTGCTGGTCTCGGGCGGCCATACCCAGCTGATCGAAGTTCGCGGCGTCGGCCGGTATCGCATTCTTGGGGATACCCGCGATGATGCGGCCGGCGAGGCCTTCGACAAGACCGCCAAGCTTCTCGGGCTGCCGTACCCGGGAGGCCCCGAGCTCGCGCGTCTGGCCGGCGCGGGCGCGCCCGGGGCATTTCGGTTCCCGCGCCCGATGCTGGACCGGCCCGGTCTCGAGTTCAGCTTCTCGGGCCTCAAGACGGCTGTGCAACATGCGGTGCGCGACCGAGTGCTCGACGGCCGCCTCGAGGCCGATGTGGCGCGGGCCGTTCAGGATGCGATCGTCGAGACGCTCACCGTCAAAGCCGAGCGGGCGCTGGAGCAGACCGGATTCGACACGCTGGTGGTGTCGGGCGGCGTGAGCGCCAATCTCAGCCTGCGCTCGGCGCTGGACGCGGCGGCGGCCCGTCGTGGTGCGCGCGTGTACTATCCTCGCATCGAGTTTTGCACCGACAATGCCGCCATGATCGCGATGGCCGGCCTGCTGCGACTGCGCGGCGGGGCGCGTCAGGGGCTGACGATCGAGGCGCGCGCGCAGTGGCCGATCGAGTCGTTGGCGCCGGTCGCGGCGTAAGCCTCGAGCCGGGAGGCTCCCCTCGGGTCGCCGTGAGATCCAACGCGTGGGGCAGGGCCGGGCGCGCCATTCGCCGCACGCGGCGAACCGCTGTAGGCTGCGAGATCGAGACATCGTGCCGTCGGAGCCGCGGGCCCCGGCGCAGTGTGGACGCGACCGCGGAACCCTGATCGCAAACAGAAGGTTGTAGAGTGAGTATGGCCAGCACGCCCCCTGCGGGGGACCGGATCTTCCTGCGGGGTCTGACCGCCGAGTGTGTCATCGGCTTCATCGACTGGGAGCGGCGCGTCAAGCAGGCCGTGGTGGTCGATCTCGAGATGCCTGTCGATTGCGCGCGGGCGGCGGCCTCGGACGAGGTGGCCGACACGGTCGATTACAAGAGGGTCGCCAAGCGGGTGCTGGCGTATATCGAGGCGTCTGAATTCAAACTCGTCGAGACGCTGGCGCATCGGCTGGCGGCCCTGCTGCTCGAGGAGTTCGCCCTGGAGTGGGTGCGGCTGTCGGTCAACAAACCGGGCGCGATCCGTAACTCGCGCGACGTCGGCGTGTCGATCGAGCGTCGCCGCGCGGTTGCGGTCGCCGGCGCCCCGCCGGCACGCTGAGCGGCTCGCCATGCCCGAGGTTTACGTCGCCGCCGGCAGTAACGTCGATCCCGAGAAGCACCTCGGCCTCGCGAGCGCCGAGCTCGGCAAGTATTTCCCGGGCGTCCGGTACTCGCCTTGGTATCGCAATCGCGCCGCGGGTTTCGAGGGAGCGGATTTCATCAACTTCGTGGCCGGTTTCCCGACGGATCTTCCGCTCGAGGCCGTGCTCGCGCGCCTGCATGCCATCGAGGGGCTGTGCGGCCGCGCTCGCGAGGCGCCGCGCTGGGCGCCGCGCACCATGGATCTGGACATCCTCTTGTACGGCGATCGGGTGGCGGATACCCCGGTGCTGTGCCTGCCCCGTCCCGACCTGTTGAAGCGCGCCTACATGCTCGGGCCGCTCGCGGACCTCGCGCCGGCTCTGGTGCATCCGACCGCGCTTTTGACCATCGAGGAGCTGTGGCGGCGATTCGACCGCGCGGCGCATCCGCTCGTGCCCGTTCCGGTGAGCCCCGCGGGCGGCGGCGCTTGAGCGGCCTACCAGCCGACGCTTCGGCCGCCGTCGACCGCGAGGATCTGCCCCGTCACGAATGGGGCATCGCAGGCGAAGAACAGCGCGGCGCGGGCGATATCCTCGGGCGATCCGCCACGCTTGAGCGCCGTGCGCTCGATGATGCGCCGGCGCAGCGCCTCGTCGACCCCCGACTCCGGCCACATGACCGGGCCAGGGGCGATGGCGTTGACGCGCACTTGAGGGCCCAGCTCGCGCGCCAGCGACTTCGTGAGCATGATCAATCCCGCCTTGGCGACACTGTAGACCGCGTGATGGCGCAGCGGGCGCATGCCATGGATGTCCACGAGGTTCAGGATCAGACCGGAATTGACCCGCAGCGCACCGCTCAACGCTTGCGCCAGGAACAGCGGCGCCTTGAGATTGGTACCGATCAGATCGGTCCACGCATGCTCGTCGATTCTGCCGATCGGCGTTGGATAGAAGGTCGAGGCGTTATTAACCAGAATGTCGAGCCGCCCGAATGCCGCGTGCGCGGTCTCGGCCAGCTTCGCGACCGCCTCGGGGGCGAGCAGGTCGGCGGCCGCAAGGGCCACCGATCCGGCCCGCACGCCGTTCAATTGGTCGGCGAGCGCCTGCGCCGCGTCCGCGGAGCCGCGGTAGTGCAGAACGATCTGCGCGCCCGCGCCGTGCAGCGCGTGCGCGATGACCGCGCCGAGGCGGCGCGCGCCGCCGGTGACCAAGGCGGTCTTGCCGGCAAGTGGAGCGGCGGCGCGGGTATCGTCACAGCTGTGTGTCATGGGCAGGCGGTGGTTCGGCGATGAGTTCGCGCGACATTATGACGCCGCCGCTGACGGCGGAAGAAGCGGCGCACTCCCATGCCGTGGCGGAGCGGATCGCCCTCGAGACGCGCGCCGCCGGAGGCTGGGTGACCTTCGAGCGGTTCATGGAGCTGGCGCTGTATGCGCCAGGTCTGGGCTATTACAGCGCCGGCAGCGTCAAGATCGGCGCCGGCGGGGATTTCGTGACGGCGCCGGAACTCTCGGATCTGTTCAGTCGCTGTGTCGCCGAGCAATGTGCGCAGGTGCTCCAGCACGGCGGCGAGATCCTCGAGCTCGGCGCGGGTACCGGGCGCATGGCCGCCGCAATCCTGACCGAGCTCGCCGCCCGCGGCTGCCTGCCTGATCGGTACGCGATTCTGGAGGTGAGCGCCGACCTCGCGGACCGGCAGCGCCGGCGCATCGCGACGCTTCCGTCCGGGCTCGCCGACCGGGTGGCTTGGCTCGAGCGCCTGCCCGAGCGGTCCATCGACGGCGTGATCCTCGCCAACGAAGTGCTCGACGCCCTGCCGTGCCGCCGCTTCAGCATTCGTAACGGTGCGGTTCTCGAGCTTGGCGTGGCCGCGGACGGCGAGACGCTGCGCGAACTCGCGGCGCCGGCGGAGCCGGCGCTTGCGGAGGAATGGAGGAGGCTGGCCGCGCAGCGGTCAGCGCCGCTGCCCGAGGGCTACGTGTCCGAGATCTGCCTGCGCGTGGGACCGTGGCTCGCGGGACTCGCGGACTGCCTGGAGCGCGGCGCGATGCTGCTGTTCGATTACGGGCTGCCGCGGGCGCACTACTATCATCCCCAGCGCCTTGCCGGCACGCTGCGTTGCCATTACAAACATCGCGTGCATGATGACCCGTACGTCAACCTTGGCGTGCAGGACATCACGGCCTGGGTGGATTTCACCCGCGTCGCCGAAGCGGCGCTCGAGTGCGGCCTGGAGGTCGCGGGCTTCGCGACCCAGGCGGCCTTTCTGCTGGCTACGGGCATCGAAGGTCAGCTCGCCGAGGCGGGCGATCCGGTGGAACATGCGCGCCGGGCGGGCGAGGCGCGCCGGCTGCTGCTTCCCGCGCAGATGGGGGAGGCCTTCAAGGTCATGGCGCTGACGCGGGGGCTGGATGCACCGTTGAGCGGCTTCGCCCTGCAGGACCTGCGGGGCTCGCTGTAGGCGCCGCACCAACATGACGTTTCGCTCTATGACGCGGTGTTCTCGGCGCCCGTAGCCGTGGAATGGGGTGACCGACACAGCTGTCGGTTGCGTTCGGCCTCCGGTTCGCGAGCCAGGCGGCGCGCCGCGGCGTAGAAGCGCGGCAGATTGCCGTCTTCCCGCTCGAGCAGCCGCTCGAATCCCGGAAGACAGTTGTAGTAGGTTCCCACCGAGGCCAGATCCGCATTATTCAGCCCCTCGCGGATCCATCGGTCGTAAACCGGGGCGCGTACCCGGAGCTTGTGTTCCAGCCGTACGATGCGCCGCGCCAGCCGTGCGAAGACCTGTTGCTTCTCCTGAAGCATCCGAGTGCGGGGAATTGCGGAGGCGTAGAGCCGCGCCAGCCGGTCGCGCGTGTGCCGCAGCAGCCGCGCGAAGCGCATATCGGCGGCATCGAGGCGCTCGAATTCGGCGAAGCGCCCCGGCTCGTGGCGGTAGGCGAGCCAGCGTTGCAGCCCCGTGTTCTCCACGGTCATCGCGAAGGCTTCATCGAACGGCGAGTCGTTGGGCACGTAGAGCAGCTCGTGCGCGAGCTCGTGGAAGATCATGGCCACCAGCTCGTCGGTTCCGTAGCGCATCATGGTGCTCATGACCGGATCCGGGAGCCAGCCGAGCGTCGAGTACGCCGGTACGCCTTCGACGACCACGTCGTATCCCTGATGCCTCAGGCGGCGGGCATACGAGCGCGCCGCGCTCTGATGAAAGAATCCGTGGTACGTCACGCATCCGGCGATGGGATAACACCATTCCTTGGGTCTGACCGAGAATTCCGGCGCCGCCACCACGTTCCACACCACGTACCGGCGGCCGACGTTCACGTAGCTCTTGTAGCTGTCGTTGTCGGGCAGCCCCAGCTTCTGCCAGGCGAAGCGGCGGGCCTCGCGCACTTCGCCCAGCTGGCGCACGAGCCCTTCGGAAGTCTTCGGATCGTCGATCACATTCACGATGGACCGCCGAGCGCGCAGCACGCGCCACTCGCCGGCGCCCGCCTGCATCAAATAGCGCGTGCTGGCGCAACCGGCCAGCGTGGCGAGAACGAGTGCCGCACCGGCGATGCGCGCGGCGCGGCGCGGCGCGCGCGCGCGCGCACCGGGTGGATTGCAGGCGGAAGGGCGCGCGAAGTCGGTTAACATGTCTGCATGCAAGTCTACCTGGTTGGCGGCGCGGTGCGAGACCGGCTGCTCGGGCGGCCGGTGACCGAGCGGGACTGGGTCGTCGTCGGCGCGCGGCCCGAGGATCTCGAGCGTCAAGGGTATGTGCCCGTCGGCCGCGAGTTTCCCGTCTTTCTGCATCCTGAAACCCACGAGGAATACGCGCTCGCCCGGCTGGAACGCAAGACCGCGCCGGGCTACCGGGGGTTCGTCACCGAGTTTTCTCCGGCGGTGACGCTGGAAGAGGACCTGCGCCGGCGCGACCTGACCGTGAATGCCATGGCCGAGAATCTCGGCGGAGAGATCATCGATCCATATGGCGGACGGCGTGACCTCGAGGCGCGGCTGTTGCGGCATGTATCGACGGCATTCGTCGAGGATCCGGTGCGGGTCTTACGCGTGGCGCGCTTCGCGGCCCGGTACGCGGCGCTCGGATTCCGTGTCGCCGAGGAGACGCTGGAGCTGATGCGCCGCATGAGCGAGTCCGGAGAGCTGGACGCGTTGGTGCCCGAGCGAGTCTGGCAGGAAACCGAGCGTGCGCTGGCCGAGTCCCGGCCGGAGATCTTCTTCGAGACGCTGCGCGCCTGCGGGGCGCTTGCCGTAATCTTCCCGGAGCTGGCTGCCCTCTACGGCGTGCCTCAGCCGGCGACGTGGCACCCGGAGATCGATACGGGCGTGCACGTGATGCTGGCGCTGCGCTGGGCGGCCGACGCGGGGCTGGCGACCGCCGTGCGCTTCGCGGTCTTGACGCACGATCTGGGCAAGGCACGCACGCCGCCCGAACAGTGGCCGAGCCATCACGGTCACGAGGAGGCCGGCGTGCCGATGATCGCGGCATTGTGCGCGCGGCTGAGAATTCCCACGGCGTACCGGGATTTGGCCGGGCTCACCGCCCGCTATCACGCTCAGGTTCACCGCGCGCAGCAATTGCGTCCCGGCACGATCCTGAAGTTGCTGGAAGCCACGGACGCGTTCCGCCGGCCGGACCGATTCGATGAGCTGCTGGCCGCCTGCGAGGCCGATGCGTGCGGCCGCGCGGGACTTGCGGGTCAGCCCTACCCGCAGGCCGATTATCTGCGCCGCGCGCGCGCGGCGGGCGCCGCCGTGACGCTGACGAGCGCGGAGCGCCAGGGTCTCGCCGGCCCGGCCGTCGGCGAGCGGATGCGCGCCAAGCGACTCGAGGCTCTGCAGTCGCTGTGCGCGCCGCAGGCGGATTGAGGGGTGGCGGGCGCGCAGCGCGCCGGCTTCCTCAGGGGTGGGCGCCGAAATTGACCGGTCCGGCCGGGGCCCCGAGATAGGTGGGCAGGATGTCCAACATGGCCCGCGGGTGCAATCCGAGCCGCGCACAGCCGTCTTCGGCGCAGAGGCTGTCGCGCGTCAGCGAACGGAAGTTGTCGAGGGTCATTGGCTTGCCGGGAAGCAGGCCCAAGACGGCCGCCTGCAGGCGGCCGAGCGCATCGGGGAGTCGCACGATGTGGCAGGGCAGACCCGAGGCCTGCGCGCTCAGGCGCACCAGCTGCTCCAGCGTAACGACGTCCGGTCCGCCCAGCTCGTAGGTCTGGCCGAATGTCTCGCGCTCGAGCAATGCTCGGGCGAACGCTTCGGCGACGTCGCCGACGTAGATCGGAGCGAACCGCGCTTGCGCGCGCGCCAGCGGCATCCAGCCGTGCGACAGTCGCAGCAGGCCCGCGAACCGGTTGGTGAGGGAGTCGCCCGGCCCGAAGATGACGGAGGGCCGGAAGATCGTGAAATCGAGGTGTGCCGCGGCGGCGCGGAGGTGGCTTTCGGCCACCCCTTTGCTGCGCAGATAGGCGCTCGGGCCGCGGATGTCGGCGCCGAGGGCGCTCATGTGCAGCAGGCGGCGGATACGGCCGGCCCGCATCGCGGCGACCACTTTCGCCGCCAGGTCGGCGTGCACTCGCTGAAATGTGTCGTGGCCGTGCTCGTTCAGGATGCCGACCAGATTGATGACCACGTCCATGTCCTCGACCAGCCGATCGAGAATGCCGGGATCATGTACGTTGGCTTTGAGCAGGCGGACGGTCGGAAGTACCCGCAGAGCCTGGCCCTGATCGGGATCACGCGCGGGCAGTGTGAGCCAGTGACCATCGCGCGCCAGGCGGGTCGCCAAGTGGGTGCCGACGAAGCCGGTGCCACCCAGCACGCATATGTTCAAGGGAGCAGCCATGGCCACACCTCCCGCGGATCGCCCGCGGCGTGTGCCGCGGGATTGAGCCTGAAGCCCGCCCTGGGACCGACGATGCGTCGGTCCCAGGGCGTTTGTCAGGCTGCCTGCACCTCGATGGTGCGCGGCTGCAGCGCCGGCAGTTTCGGGATGACCACCTCGAGCACCCCTTCGGTGTGCTTGGCGGTGATCCGGTCCACGTCCGCCCCTTCCGGCAGCGTAAAGCTGCGCATGAACGCTCCAGTGCGGCGCTCGAGGCGTTGGCGGCCCTTGCCGTCCTGTGCTTCTCGCGCATGCTTTTCGCCGCGCAGGGTCAAGAGCCCCTTGTCGGCGGTAATGCGGATGTCCTTCGGCTCCACGCCCGGCACGTCGGCCAGAACGACGAAGCGATCCGATTCCTCGTAGATGTCGACCTGCGGAATCCACGAGATGTCCGCCACCGCAGCGCCCTCGCCACTTTCCGCGGAGAGCGCCTGGTCGAGTTGGCGCTGCAGGCTGTCGATGAGTGCCCAAGGTTGATAGCGAACCACAGTCATGATCGAGCCTCCGATTGCTGATGATGTCAGGCGTTATCGCCCACGATGTCGTGAAGCAGATCTGAGGCCGGTACTCGGGAATTCAAGCGCCGATGGCCCGGGAAAAGCCGAGACGAGGAGCACCGGCTGTGGACAAAGGATGCATTTTCTGGAGATACAAGATGTTGGGCTCGACCTTGACTCGGTCTGAAACGGAGTCAAAAAATTTTTTGCGAGCCAGCGCGGCGCGTAACGCAATAAGTCTCTGTTTTAATTGTGTTTTATAACCCGCCAGGAGAATTTCCAAAACCTTGACGCGTGGCGGGGTGCTCATTAGGCTCTTTACCCCGACACAAGATCTTGTGTCCGCCCGTCGGGTGCGAGATCAAGCGTTCGGGGAGGCTCAGGGGGGATACTGGCTGACGAACGGTGTGCCGCCGGATGCGGTACACGCTGCGCCGCGCTTAACGCGCCGCCCGTATTCCCTGTGATCCGGTGTGCAGACACTTAGGGCGCCGCGGACACATGAATACCGTCATGAAGATCGATTCGAAGGGCACTGACGCCATTCCGTTCCAGGAAGCGTCGCTCGACATCTGGGACAAGAAATACCGGTTGACCGCCAAAGACGGCACGGCCATCGACGAGACGATGGACGACACGTACAAGCGCGTCGCACGCGCGCTGGCGGACGTCGAGCAGGAGAAAGTGCGCGAGCACTGGTACGAGCGATTCCTGTGGGCGTTGCGCCGCGGCGCCATTCCCGCCGGCCGCGTCACTTCCAATGCGGGGGCCGTGGAGCACAAGCCGGCGACCTCGACGATCAATTGCACGGTCTCGGGGACGATCCGTGATTCGATGGACGACATCCTGAGCAAGGTTCACGAGGCGGGACTGACGCTCAAGGCGGGATGCGGTATCGGCTACGAGCATTCAACACTGCGGCCGCGCGGCGCATACGTGTCGGGCGCGGGGGCCTACACCTCCGGTCCGCTGTCCTTCATGGATATCTTCGATAAGATGTGCTTCACCGTCTCGTCCGCCGGCGGTCGCCGCGGCGCGCAGATGGGCACGTTCGATGTCGGTCATCCGGATGCCATGGAGTTCATTCGCGCCAAGCGCGAAAGCGGCCGCCTGCGGCAGTTCAATCTGTCGCTGCTCGTCACCGACGAGTTCATGCACGCGGTGCGCCGCAACGGCGAATGGAAGCTCGCATTCCCGCTTTCACGCCGGGAATACGAGACGGAGCGGGCGGATCTGAACGATCCGGCCGGATTCGTCTGGCGCGAATGGCCGATCCACGACGGATATGTCGTGAACGAAGAGGGGCTGGTCGCCTGCAAGATCTACAAGACACTGCCCGCACGCCGCATGTGGGACGTCATCATGGCGTCGACCTACGATTTTGCCGAGCCGGGCTTCATTCTCATCGATCGCGTCAATGAGATGAACAACAACTGGTGGTGCGAGAACATCCGCGCCACGAATCCGTGTGGCGAACAGCCGCTGCCACCCTATGGAAGCTGCCTGCTGGGCTCGGTAAACCTGACGCGATTCGTGCGCGAGCCGTTCACTGCGCGCGCGCGCTTCGATTGGGACGAGTATCGCCAGGTCGTCAAGATATTTTCCCGCATGCTCGACAATGTGGTCGAGATCAACGGCTTGCCGCTCGCGCGGCAGCGCGAGGAAATCATGCGCAAGCGCCGCCATGGCATGGGCTTCCTCGGCCTCGGCAGCGCGCTGACGCTGCTGCGGATCAGGTATGGCTCGTCCGAGTCGGTGAAATTCACCGAGGACGTCGCGCGCGAGATGGCGGTCGCCGGCTGGGAGGAGGCGCTCGAGCTGGCCCGCGAGAAGGGACCGGCGCCCATCATGACCGAGGAGTTCGCGGTCACGCCCGAAATGTTGCGCAAGCGTCCCGAGATGGCCCGGGATGGCTGGAAGGCGGGCGATCGGCTGCCGGGCCGGATTCTGCACGCCAAGTACAGCCGCTACATGCAACGGATCGCGGCGATCGCGCCGAAGCTGGTGGACGAGCTGGCCGAGACCGGCGCACGCTTCAGCCACCACACCTCCATCGCGCCCACGGGCACGATTTCGCTGTCGCTCGCGAACAACGCCTCCAACGGCATCGAGCCTTCGTTTGCCCATCACTACTTCCGCAACGTGATTCGGCCGGGCCGCAAGACCAAGGAGAAGATCGACGTCTTCTCGTACGAGCTGCTGGCGTATCGCGAGCTGGTCAACGCCCGGGCGACTCCCGGTGCAACCGTCGCGGCCGAGAAGCTGCCCGACTATTTTGCCGCCTCGGAGGACATCACCCCGAAGGAGCACGTCGACGTCCAGGCCGCCGCGCAGAAGTGGGTGGACTCGTCCATATCGAAGACGGCGAACGTGCCGACGGACTTCCCGTATGAGAAATTCAAGGATATCTACCTGTACGCGCACGAGCAGGGCCTGAAAGGCTGCACGACCTTCCGGTTCAACCCGGAGGCGTTCCAGGGTGTGCTCGTGAAGGAGCAGGATCTGAAGAATACGATCTACAAGTTCACGCTGGATGACGGCACGGTCGTGGAGGCGCGGGGTGACGAGGAGATCCAGTACGACGGCGAGTTGCATACCGCCGCGAATCTGTTTGATGCGTTGCGCGAGGGGTACTACGGGCGCTTCTGAATCGCCCGTGGACAGAGCCGTGTGAATCGTCGTCCAGGAGCCGCATCATGACCCTCAAGATTGAACACAAGATCGTGAAGTACGAAGTGCAGAAGTCCGAAGACAAGCCGGCCCCCAAAGCGGAAGTCGCCAGGCCGGCGGCCACACCTGCCGCGGCTGAGCCGCCGCGCGACAGGCCCGGACAGAGCGCGCAGATCATACGGATGCACGAAAAGCTGGAACGTCCGGAAGTCCTGGTCGGGTCGACCTATAAAATCAAGACCCCGATCTCCGATCACGCCATGTACGTGACCATCAACGACATCGTGCTCAACGAGGGGACAGAGTCCGAACAGCGCCGGCCATTCGAGATTTTCATCAATTCGAAGAACCTGGATCACTATCAGTGGATCGTGGCGCTCACCCGCGTCATTTCCGCGGTGTTCCGCAAGGGCGGCGATGTCACGTTCCTCGTGGATGAGCTGAAAGCGGTGTTCGACCCCCGGGGCGGCTATTGGCAGCCCGGCGGCAAGTTCATGCCCTCGATCATCGCGGAGCTCGGCTACGTCATCGAGCGGCATCTGCAGACCATCGGCCTGCTGCGCAGGCCGGCGCTCGATGAGCACCAGCAGAAGCTCGTCGACGAGAAACGCGCGGAATACGAAGCCCGCACCCGCCAGACCGATGCGTTCGCAAAATCCGAGTTCCCGGAAGGGGCGCAACTGTGCGCGAAGTGCAGCACCGCCGCCGTGGTGATGATGGACGGCTGCATGACGTGCCTCAACTGCGGCGATTCGAAGTGCGGCTAGCC
>JAJYFU010000164.1 GCA_021790795.1 Pseudomonadota bacterium | reverse complement strand
CAGGATGTACGGCACCCCTCGTGCCGCCGTACGATCAGCGCTCCGGCTCGGTGCGCCGCACGGAATCGCGCCAGAGCACTCGAGTGACGATCTCGCGTTGCACGGGTATGCACCACCCGTAACACAGGTCGAGCAGCCGATAGACCGCGTTGGTGGCAATTTCCCGCCAGGGAATCAGTACGGTGGTGAGCGGGGGCGCGGTGACCGCCGACAGCTCGATGTTGTCGTAGCCCATGACGGACACATCCTGGGGCACCGGCAGGCCGATCTGGCCCAGGTAGGAAATCGCACCGATCGCCATTTCGTCGTTGGCGCAGAACAATGCGGTGAAACGTTCCTGACTGTGCAGCAGCTCCTGAGTGCCGGCCCGGCCGCTCTGCGGCGTGAAGGTTCCGTGTACGCGCGGCACGGCATCCGGATCGATGCCGTACTCGGGGAGGGTCGAGTAGAATCCGCGCATACGCAGCGAATTGTCGCGGGAACCTTCCGGTCCCTCGATGACGGCAAGACGCCGATGCCCCGCCTCGCAGAGCGTACGGGCGGCCAGAGCGCCGGCCGCGTGGTGATCCGGATTGAAGCACTGACCCTCGAAGCGCGCGATGCTCCGGTTCAGCAGCACGAAATTCGGCTGCAGCCTCGCGATGCGATCAGCGTCGGACGGGGTCAGTCCGGTACCCATCATGAGCAACCCGTCGCAGCCGCGGTCGGTGAGGAATTCGGCTCCGGCCAGCGCCTCCCGCCGTTCGTCGTGGATGCCGAGGCCGAAATTGACCACCATGTGGCATTGGTGGGCATGCAGGGCGATGAAGATGGCGTTCAGGATCGGCGTATAGAACGATCCGGAGACCACGGGGATGAAGACCCCGATCATTTTCGAGTGGCCCTTCTGCAGGGAACGCGCGGCGTGCGACGGGCGGTACTGCAACTGCTCGACGGCCTTGGTCACCCGCCTGATCGCGTCCGCGGAAACCGGGCCTTTCCCCGCTATGACGCGCGATGCGGTGCCAACACCGACACCAGCCAATTTCGCTACGTCCTTTATGGTCGCCATGCGGCGATACTAGCAGAACCGCCTGCGATACAACATGAATATTCGGACTTTATAGGGACGTGTGAGAGTCAGGTTTGAACTGATTTCACGCGCGGGCACTGCGGCCGGATCCGCTGTATGTCTCAACCGCTGACGTTGCCGAAGGCGCCCGAGCGCCGGCCCGATGGGATCGCGGATCCGCCGCTTTCGGCGGGCGTATCGAGTTTGAAGAGCGGGGCGACTGTGAATCCCGGCGTCAAGAGCGCCGGCGGGCACTGTTGGGAACTCCTCAAGCCGAGTAGAGATGTCATCGCCGACCGCGGCGGTTTCTGCTCGCCTTTCCGGCAGGCCATGCCGGCGCGCTGTGCGGTGTTGCGAGACATGAGCGGCCGACAGCCGGCGTGGCTGGGGCGTTGAGCCTGTCCCGATGGCCGGTGGACCGGGAGTCGCGCGGGAGGCGACGCGCGAACGCGTTACCTCACTACATTCCGGGCGTGCGGTTCCCGCAGCCGCGCCGTCGCCCGGACCATCGAACGCCGCGGGCGCCAAGAGGGCCGTCCTGTGCGCAATTCGGCTCCGCCGCCGATGGCGGCTTTCGTCCCACGTTCTCTTCGGACAGCGGGTCGATCAGACGACATCGGCGATAATTGTGGTCAGCACGCAACATCTGGCGATACTTGGGCTGCAACTGCCGCTGGTCGTGGGCGCTCGGCGCAGAGGCGGGCTGCCAGAGCGCTTGACAGCTCGGAACCCCGACCGTAGATTAAAGTGGAAGCGTTTCCACACGCCGCCTGAGCGCGTCGCTGGCGGTGCTCTGAATTGATTGAGGGGGCATTTCAATGACTCAGAAGCAATTGGGCAACGGATTCAGGAACGTGTCCAAGCAGGAGACCCGACTCGGTGCGCTGGGGCGTACGGCTTACGGCAAAATCGGTTTATCGGGGTTGGCGCTAGGCTCACTCTCGCTGGGCGTAGGCGGTGTTGCGCATGCGCAGCAGGCCCCGACCCGCAAGAACTCGGATCCATCGGCGGTACCGGCCAAGGCGGCGAAGGTCAAGCGTCGCGGCTTCAAGGCGACACCCTTGGCCTCGCAGGGCAAGCTCTCGCGCAACGGCGCGGGACTCTACGCCCAGAATACGGCACGACCGGGTCCGACCATCGCGCCTGCCCCCACGAACGGGCAGTCCGAGGCGACCGCGCTGGCGCCGATCGTCGTCACGGGCATCCGCGGATCTCTGATGCGATCGCTCGAGATCAAGCGCCAGTCCATCGGCGTGGTCGATGCGATCTCGGCCGAAACCATCGGCCAGTTCCCCGATTCCTCGGTCGGCGGCGCGCTCGCGCACCTGCCGGGCGTCACGGTCAATCGCGGCTCGAGCTTCGGAATCTCGGGAACGGCGACGGGCCTGCCGCAAGGCGTCAACGTCAATGGCTTCGGCGGATCATTCGATACGGTGCTGGTGGATGGCCGGCAGATCGCTTCCGGCAATGGGCAGAGCTTCGATTTCGCCTCGATCGGCGCCATGTACATCGGCCAGATCGACGTGCTGAAGACCCCCGACATGGCCCTTTCATCGGGCAACATCGGCTCGGTCATCAACGTCAAGATGCTGACGCCCTTCGACAATCCCGGCATGCATGCCGGAGTGAACGTCGGGGAGACCGACTACACCATGGACGGGGGCATGCGGCCGGCGGTCGGCGCGCTTTTCAGCGACACGTTCGACCACAACAAGTTCGGCATCCTCGTCGACGGCGATTATACGGACTACCACACGCTCACCCACCATACGGACGTCGCGGGATGGGAGGGCGTCGCCGCGGGCGGATTCCCCTGCTCGGAGCTTGCCGGTAACTTCACGACGAACTTCGGCAGCACCAGTTGCGCGAGCGTCGGTCCCAATGCCGCCGGCTATGCGCAGGTTCCGGTCTGGTACCCCCAGCAGTTGAGCATGTATCTGGAACGGGTCGATACGCGCAGCAAGGACGGCCGCGTGGTGCTGCAGTGGCATCCGACGAAATCGGTGATGGTGACCCTTGATGACAACTATTCGTCGTATGATCAGAACAACCGAAGCTGGGCGCGCACCACGTGGTTCGGGGGCTTCGACAGCGCGACATTGGATAACAATGGAACGGTCACGAACTTCAGTTACCCCGGTCCGACGGACCTCCAGGCGGAAGAGCAGAACCAGTACCTCGTAACGAACACGTATGGGCTGAACGTCCTGTGGAACGTAAATGAAGACTGGACTCTGGACCTCGATGCCGATCAATCCAAATCGCAGCTCAATCCGAATGGCACCTACAGCACCATCGAGGGCGATGTGGGTTACGGTGATGCCGGAAACAACTACGTCGGCGGCATGGTGCTGGGTGGCCCAAACTCGGTGCCTTACTGGAGCGCCTACGGTCCGAACGCGGTCGCGGCGGGATCGACCCCGGTGGCGTCGGGGAACTACCTCGGTCTGAATCCGTACATCATCGGTTCGCACATTCTGCCGCTGGCGACCTATCGGAACACCGATCAGATCAACGAGGCGACGATCCGGGCCACGTGGAATCCTGGCAACAGCACCAAGGTGACCTTCGGCGCGCAGTTCCTCGACGACACCTGGAACACCAAGGAGATGGACACCTTCA
>JAJYFU010000163.1 GCA_021790795.1 Pseudomonadota bacterium | reverse complement strand
CTCGATGCGCCCCTGGTGGTCGGGGCGGTGGGCGACCGCGACACGGTTCTGAAGGTGCTGGCGGAGCACCGGGTGGACACGGTGATGCACTTCGCCGCCTACACCATCGTGCCGGAATCGGTCAGCGAGCCGCTGAAGTACTATGGTAACAACACCTGCTCGACCCGCTCGCTGTTGGCCTGTTGCCTCGAGACGGGCGTCAAGCACTTCGTGTTCTCCTCGACGGCGGCCGTGTACGGCAATCCCGCGGGCGGCATTGCGGCCGAGGACACCCCAACCGCGCCAATCAACCCCTACGGCACGTCCAAGCTCATGTCCGAATGGATGCTGCGCGACGTCTCGACCGCCTCCGCGCTCAAGCACGTGGCGCTGCGCTACTTCAATGTGGCGGGATCGGACTCGCAGGGACGGGTCGGACAGGCCACGCCGAAGGCCACGCTTTTGATCAAGGTTGCCTGCGAGCATGCGGTGGGCAAGCGGCCCGAAGTGGCCATCTACGGCACCGACTACAAGACCCCGGACGGCACCGGCGTGCGGGACTACATCCACGTGGAAGACTTGGCGACGGCCCATCTCGACGCGCTCGACTATCTGCGCGGCGGCGGCGAATCGACGGTCCTCAACGTGGGCTATGGTCATGGCTACAGCGTGCGGGAGGTCCTCGAGAGCGTGGCGCGGGTCTCCGGGCAGCGCCTGACGGTACGGGAGATGCCCCGCCGGGCCGGAGATCCGCCGGCGCTGGTGGCGCAGGCGGACCGCATCCGGCGGGAACTCGGCTGGACGCCCCGCCTGGACGACCTGGACACCATCGTACGCACCGCCCTGGTGTGGGAGCAGCACCTGCAGCGCTCGCCCTGGCGCTGATCCGGCCAAGTTAACACCGGAGTAGAATCCCCCCAATGCGGTGGCAGCGCCCCAAGTCCTTGAGCGGCCTGATGCTTCTGGGCGTCGGGCTGCTCGCGCTGCTGCTGCTCATCGCGATCGTCACCGCGGCGGTTCAGTTCAGTACGATTTCGGCGACAGGCCAGAGCATCGTCAACGAGAGCGTCAACGCGGCGCGCGAGAGTCAACGCCTGTTCAGCGAAATCGACTCCCTCGAGCGCACGGCGCGCCTGTACGACGTCCTGGACGATCCGCGCCTGTTGCAACTCTATGAGCGGCAGAACGCTCACCTGTCCGCGACCCGCGACCAGCTGTATGCGCAGGCGAGCGGCGCGGCGCGCCGCACGCTGATGCAACTCGCCGCGGTTCAGAACCAGATCCGCTCCCGCGTGCTCACCACACCGCCGGGCACCCAGGCGGCCGAAGCCGCCGGACTGTCCAAGCTGTTTGCGCACCTCGGCGTGCTCGTCGACCGGGTCGCCGAGCAGAGCAATCAACAGATCGACGCCGACGTCGCGACGTTCCGCAGCCTCACGGCGCGGGCGCGCGCACACTTGTTCTGGCAGGCGGGGCTGCTGGTGCCGCTGATGTTGCTCGCGGTGTTCGTGCTCACCCTGGTCATCGGCCGCCCGCTGCGGCAGATCGACCGCGCCATCAGCGACCTCGGTCACGGCCGGCTGCATCAACGCATCACGGTCCGCGGGCCGCACGACCTCGAGCGCCTGGGCGGACAACTGGAGTGGCTGCGACGGCGGCTGCTCGAGCTGGCCGAGGAGCGCAACCGGTTCCTGCGCCACATGTCGCACGAGCTGAAGACGCCCCTCGCCAACATCCGCGAGGGCACCGAGCTGCTGATGGACGGGGCGGTCGGGGAGCTCGACGCCGGTCAGCGCGAGGTCATGGCCATCCTGCGCGACAACGGCCTGCAGCTGCAGCGCATGATCGAGAACCTGCTGTCGTTCAGCGCCTGGCAGACCTCGAGCGTCGGCCTCGAGCCGAGCGAGTTCCGGCTCCGACCGCTGGTCAAGCAGGTGCTCGAAACCCAGCAGCTCACCGTGCTCGCCCAGCGCATGCGCCTCGACGTGCAGGTCGATGACGTGACGCTGGTGGCCGACCGTGCCAAGATGCGCCTGATCCTGGAGAACCTGGTCTCGAACGCGGTCAAGTACTCGCCCAAGGGCGGTACGCTGCACATGCGCGCGCTCACCTCCGGGACGCAACTGATCATCGATGTGGCCGACAACGGACCGGGCATCCCCAAGGAGGACCGCGAGAACGTGTTCCGCGCCTTCTACACCGGCCGCGCCGCCGCGGGCATCTCGGTGAAAGGCACCGGCATCGGGCTGTCCGTGGTGTTGGAGTTTGTCACCGCCCACGGCGGCACCGTCCAGATCGTCGATGGAGAATTTCCCGGCGCGCACTTTCGCATCCGCATGCCGCGCGTCGTTCGCAACCAGCCACCGGAGCAAGGGAACCAAGCCCATGCCGCCTGATGTTGACGTGTCATTGATCCGCCGCGGCGCGCTCGTGACGCTCGTGTTCGCCGCTCTCGCCTTGAGCGCCTGTCAGACGAGCCGCATGCTGGTGCGCAAAATGGCCAAGGAAGCGCAGGTGATCGCGCCGGCGCCGGCGAAACCGTCGCCACCGGCCGACAATTTCGCGTGGCTCGGACGCTGGCTCGCGGCCAGCCCGAGCGCGCAGGCGAGCCAACTCGCCGCCGCCGAGGCGGCCTATCGAAAGGATGCCGCGCCGCGCGACACGCTGCACCTGGCGATCCTGCTCGGCGTGGCCGGCCGGCCCGGCGCGAATCTGCCGCGCGCGCGCAGTCTTCTGCAGACGCTGCTCACCGACCCGACACCGGCGCTTTCGCCGGCCGAACTCACCGTGGCGCGGCTCGATCTCACTTTGATCACGCAACGATTGACCGAAGAGCAAAAAAACAGCACTCTGCAGGCTTCGAACACATCAGAGATCGCGCAGTTGAATGCCCAACTCGACGCCACGGCCGATCAGAATGTCGCCCTGCAGCGACAGTTGGATCAGGCGCGCGCCAAACTCGCCGCGATCGCCAACATCGAAAAATCCCTCAACCAGGGTAAACTTGGCGCAGTAGGTACCCCGAAGTGAACATGCTCTCGCAACTCGTGCCCGCCGCGGAGCGCCCGAAAGTCCCGGCCAATCCCTCCCGTCACAAACCACGCATCCTGGTCGTCGACGACGATCCGGGTTTGCTGCGGCTCCTGACCATCCGGCTGCGCGCCGAGAATTACGAAGTGGAAGCCGTCGAGGGCGGACCGCAGGCGCTGCTCGCCGCCGGGCGCTTCCGTCCGGACCTGGTGATCACGGACCTGCGCATGGAGCCGCTGGACGGCATCGGTCTGCTGAAGGAGCTGCAAGTCCGCTGGCCGGGGCTGAAGGTCATCATGCTGACGGCCCACGGCACCATTCCCGATGCCGTGCAGGCGACCCAGATGGGCGCATTCGGCTTCCTCACCAAGCCGATCGACAAGCAGGAGCTGCTCGATCAGGTACAGAAGGCGCTGCGCATTTCCGGCTTCGGCGCCTCGGACGAGAACTGGCGCGCCGAGATCATCACCCGCAGCGCCGTCATGGAAGAGAAGCTCGCCCAGGCCCAGATGGTGGCCGGCACCGACGCGCGCGTGCTGATCACCGGGGAAAGCGGCACGGGCAAGGAGCTGCTGGCCAAGGCGATTCATCTGGCCAGCCCGCGACGCAACAGGCCGTTCATCGCCATCAACTGCGGCGCCATGGCCGAGAACCTGCTCGAATCCGAGCTGTTCGGCCACGAGAAGGGC
>JAJYFU010000065.1 GCA_021790795.1 Pseudomonadota bacterium | reverse complement strand
CCGAGCCCGCAGCGGTGCTGCTCGCCGGCGGCACAGACATCGGCCTGTGGATCACCAAGCAGTTGCGCGAACTTCCCGCCATCATCTACATCGGTGAGGTGGAGGAACTCAAGCGGATTCGCGCGGATTCCCATGCCATCACTATTGGGGCGGCTGCTTCACTGACCGATGCCTGGCAGGCAATCATCGCCGCTTACCCACAGCTTGCCGAGATCGCGAAGCGGTTCGGTTCACCGCCCGTCCGCCACTCTGGAACTCTGTGCGGTAACATCGCCAACGGCTCGCCGGTCGGGGATTCCATGCCGGTGCTGATGGCACTCGAGGCACAGCTCGAACTACGGCGAGGGTCGCAGACACGTCACGTGGCGATTGAGCGATTCTACATCGGTTACCAGCACAAGGATCTGGCCCCCGGGGAATTCCTAGCCTCCGTGACCGTGCCACTCCCAAGGCCGGGGCAGCGCGTGGCCGCCTACAAAGTCTCCAAACGCTTCGAGCAAGACATCTCGGCGATCTGCGGTGCGTTCTCTATGACGCTCGATGGGGACCACGCGGCGGCGGTCCGCATCGCTTACGGGGGCATGGCGGCCGTGCCGGCCCGCGCGCGTGCGGCGGAGGCCGCCCTCGAGGGACGACCGTTCAGCGAGCAGAGCGTTTCCGCGGCCATTGCGAGCCTTGCGGAGGACTTCCGTCCGATTACGGATCTTCGCGCAAGCAGCGGGTATCGTATGAAGATCGCCGGAAATCTCCTGCGCCGCTTCTACTGCGAGCAGCTGGCGATGGTGCCGCGGACTCGCACGGCCGACGCCGTAAGGCCCTAATCATGGACATCAGGGCAACCGCATGCAGTGATCCGCAGCCCGCCACCACAGAGGCCGTGACGCATGAGAGCGCACATCTGCACGTGACGGGCCGCGCTGAGTACACTGATGACATACCCTTGCCGGACGGGGCCTTGCACGCCGCCGTCGGCATCAGCACCATCGCCCACGGTCGAATTCGAGCATTGGACGTCACTGGCGTAGTCGAGGCGCCACAGGTGGTGGCAATCGCACTGCCAGCCGACATTCCGGGCGAAAACAACTACAGCACCGTGCGCCAGGACGATCCGATCTTCGCCGATGGAACCGTGGAGTACGCAGGTCAACCACTCTTTGCCGTTGCCGCCAGATCCTATCGCTCGGCCCGGCTCGCTGCCCGGCTCGCGCGCGTCGACTGCGAAATCCTGCCGGCGGTGCTTGACGTCCGAGCAGCGCTGGCGGCCGAGAGCTACATCATACCGTCGGAAAGAGTGGTGAGAGGCGAGCCGCTGGAAGTGCTTGCTCGAGCCCCGCATCGTCTGCGAGGTACTCTCAGCATCGGCGGACAAGACCATTTCTATCTCGAGGGCCAGATCGCCGTCGCGATTCCGCAGGAGGAGGATGCAATGCTGGTGCTCTGTTCAACGCAGCATCCCTCCGAAGTGCAGCACATCGTGGCGCACGCCCTGGCCCTGCGCGCTGCCGATGTGACGGTGCGGTGCCGGCGCATGGGCGGCGGATTCGGCGGCAAGGAGACGCAGCCGGCGCTTATCGCGGCAATTGCGGCCGTGCTCGCGCGCAAGACGCGATGTGCGGTCAAGCTGCGCCTCGATCGTGATACCGACATGCTGATGACCGGCAAGCGTCATGACTTCCTGGCGGAATACGAGGTAGGGTTCGATGCGCATGGCCGGATTCTCGCGCTCCGTGTCATGCTTGCCTCTCGCTGCGGATACTCGACGGATCTGTCCGGGCCCGTGAACGATCGAGCGCTGTTTCACATCGACAACGCGTATTATCTCGAACACCTCGAAATCATCTCGCACCGCTGCAAGACGCACACCGTCTCAAACACCGCGTTCAGAGGCTTCGGCGCACCGCAAGCGATGATGGTCATCGAGCATGTTCTCGATCAGGTTGCACGGAACCTGCGACTCGATCCGCTTGCAGTGCGGCACGCGAATCTCTATGACGACGGCGATCGCAATACCACACATTATGGACAAGCGGTCGATGGCGGATTGCTGGCCGGCATGGTGGATCGACTGGCCCGTGAGTGCGAATATCGGGAGCGCCGGGCGGCGATCGCCTCGTGGAACGTCGCCAATCCGCTCATCAAGCGCGGCTTGGCGCTGACACCGGTCAAATTCGGGATTTCCTTCACCGCCACTGTGTTCAATCAGGCCGGAGCCCTGCTGCACGTTTACACCGATGGAACAGTTCTGCTCAATCACGGCGGAACCGAGATGGGGCAGGGATTGTTCACCAAGGTGGCGCAGGTCGTCGCTGGCGAACTCGGTCTGCCGATGACCGCGGTGCGCGTTTCGACCACGGATACCTCGAAGGTGCCCAACACTTCGGCCACAGCGGCTTCCGCCAGCTCGGATCTGAACGGCAAGGCGGCACAATCGGCCGCGCGGATAATACGCGATCGCCTGTGTCAATTCGCCTGCGAACGCTATGGCACCGACGCGCGGAAGATCGTGTTTCGCGACGGTCGTGTGTACGTTGACGGGCGTACCCTCTCGTTCGCCGAGCTTGTGCAACAGGCGTACAGAGCGCGCATCCACCTTTCGGCGACGGGCTTTTATCGCACGCCGAAAATCGGCTGGGATAAGGAGGCCAAGCAGGGCCGTCCCTTTTTTTATTTTGCTTACGGCGTCGCCGCAAGCGAAGTGGCCGTCGATGTACTGACCGGAGAGACGCAACTGCTGCGGGTCGATATCCTGCATGATGCCGGCAACTCTCTCAACACCGCTATCGATATCGGCCAAATCGAGGGCGGCTATCTGCAAGGCGTCGGCTGGCTGACGTCTGAGGAGCTGTGGTGGAGTCCCGTCGGGGAGCTCATGACGCATGCGCCTTCCACGTACAAGATCCCCTCGGCGAGGGATTGGCCGGCGCAATCGAGCATCCGTTTGCTCGAGCACGAGCCGAATCGCGAGGACACGATCCACCGATCCAAGGCGGTTGGCGAGCCACCCCTGATGCTCGCGATTTCAGCATTTCAGGCGATCCGCGATGCCGTGGCGAGCTGCGCCCCCCCAGGCACGATGCCGAATCTATCCGCTCCGGCGACACCTGAGGAGGTACTGCGCGCCATCGCCGGTGTGCTCGGTGAAAACCCCGCCGGCGACGCCGCCCCGGGCGAGGCGCTTGGGTACCGATGATGGCGATACGCGCTGGACAATGGCTGGCGCCGCTGCGGGAGTGGCCCCAGACGCTGCGGGCGGCTCTCCTGCAGGAAGCGCTCGTGGCACGAGTGGTGCTGGCTGGCGTGCGCGGCTCGGTCCCCCGAGACGCCGGAACCTGCATGCTCGTCGGGAACAGCGGCCTCACGGGCAGCATTGGCGGTGGCCAGCTCGAGTGGCACGCGCAGACCGCGGCATGCCGACTGCTCGCCGAGCCGCGCGCACCCGCGGTCAACCTGTGCCGACTCGTCCTCGCTTCAGACCTCGGGCAATGCTGTGGTGGCGTCGTCGATCTATGGATCGAGCGTTTCACGCATTGCGACCTTGAAATCCTGCAGACAGTCGCGGCGGCTGGGAGCCGCGGCGCGGCTGTGCTGGCGACCACGATGACGCAGCAGAGCGTCCTCCGCCGTGTCTTTTCCGCTTCCGACGGAAGCGCCGAAGTCGAGGAACTCCTACGTGTGCCGCGCGCGCAGGCGGTACCGCGGCTGATCCGCGCGGCGAACGGCGGCGCGACCTTGCTGGAGAGGGTGGATGACCAGCTGCCGCCGGTTTGGCTTTACGGCGCGGGACACGTCGGACAAGCGCTGGCGCGCATTTGCGCGGAGTTGCCTTTGCGCCTCACTTGGATCGACTCTCGCGCCGAGATTTTTCCGCGGTCACCACCCTGCTCGGTTACAGTCGTCCACGAGCCGAAGCCATCACGCACTGTTGCAATGGCACCGTCCGGGACGTCATTCCTGGTGCTCACGCACAGTCACGCGCTTGACTACGCGTTGTGTCGAGCAATTCTCGAACGCGATGACTTCACCTGGCTCGGTCTCATCGGTTCGAGAAGCAAGAGTGCACGGTTTCGCTCGCGATTGGCACGCGATGGCCTGTCGAGCGAGTCGATCTCGAGACTTGTGTGTCCGATTGGCATCTCCGCCATCGAGAGCAAGTGGCCAGCAGCCATCGCTGTGGGAGTGGCCGCGCAACTGATGTGCGCAGTCGAGGCGGGCCACGCAGCTCACCCTGGCGCGACAGCAGGCTTTCGCGATACGCACCCACCGCAGGATTGCGCGGCGCAACTCTGCGCTACCTGCTCGATGCCGACGTCACACTTTTCCGCCGACGCGACCGGAAGCTCAATGAACTCGACTCATGACATCCACATCCGCCTGAAATCGGGCGATTCGTCATCATGAGACATCCGAGACCCTTGCACGAACTCTCTCCGGGTTGCCGGATCCAACCTCCCTGGTGTTCACAGCCGTTGGGACCGTACTCCAGGCCAGCGAATAACCCGGGCTCCGCGCCTGTATCGACAAAGAGGCTGCGAGTCCCGCGCTTGAAATTTACGGCTTGCGCGCCGGAGATTGGTTGATGGTCGACTACGTGCTCGACTGGCTTCATATGCTCACCCTATGGCTGCACGTCGTTGCGGGTATCGCCTGGATCGGCGCATCGTTCTACTTTATCTGGCTCGACAATCACCTCGAGCCGATCCACGGCGCAAGTGACGTCGCGGGCGAGCTTTGGGCCGTGCATGGAGGCGGCTTCTACCGAGCACAAAAGTACCGGACCGCCCCGCCCGAGCTGCCACCTACGCTGCACTGGTTCTACTGGGAGGCCTACACCACCTGGCTCTCAGGCTTTTTTCTGCTCTGTCTCATATTCTTCGTAAACGCAAGAGCGTATCTCATAGACCCTGCGGTTGCCGCGCTGTCGCCGGCCGAGGCCATAGTAATCGCATTGGCCTTCCTGATTGGTGGTTGGTTCGCGTATGACGCACTGTGTCGCTCGCCGCTTGGCCGCAATACGCGACGCCTGGCAATCGCCCTGGCGCTACTGCTCGCAGCGGAGGCGTGGGCCCTGTGTCACCTGTTCAGCGGCCAGGGCGCATTCATGCTGTTCGGCGCGATGCTCGGCACCATCATGGCCGCGAACGTGTTGTTCGTGATCATCCCCGGACAACGGAAGATGGTGCGCGCAATGCGGGCGGGACACACCCCGGACCCCGTTCCAGGAATACGCGGCAAGCAACGCTCGACCCACAACACCTATTTCACACTTCCGGTGCTGTTCGTCATGATCAGCGGACACTTCGCGATGACGTACGGAGCACACCGCAATTGGCTCGTATTGCTTGCCATGTGCTTTGCCGGCGGCAGCATCCGCGCCTGGTTCGTGGCGCGGCACCGCGCATGGGAGCGTGGCGGGAGAACTCCCGTGCTGCCAGCTCTGCTGGGCATCGCCGCACTGGCTGCCGTGGGCGTGGCTTTGGCGCCACCGGGACAACGCAACGCTGTCAGTGCTTCAAGCACCGGCTCTCCAGCGCAGATCACCGGCATCATCGAAGGTCGGTGTGCACCATGTCACTCCCCGCGACCCACGGAGCCCGGGTTCCAGGAACCTCCGGACGGCATCGTGCTCGACAGTCTCCAAGACGTTCGCTTGCACCTTGCGGCCGTGCAGTTGCAGCTGACCACAGACCATATGCCCCTCGGCAACCTCACAGGCATGACCGCCGGCGAGCGGGCCGCTGTGCTCAACTGGATCGCTCGTGGAGCGCCGCACCGCCGGCACGCCGCGCAACCAGGAGTAGCTCGCGTTGGCGGCAGAGCAGCGCAAAACGACCATGGCCGGCAAACTCATGGCCTCGAACTCCAGCCGCCCCGCTCGCGAGAGGCTGCGTATTGACGGCATGCTGAATCATGACTACTGACGCCCCAGGTTATCCGCGCGATCTATTGGGATACGGCAGACGCCCGCCCCGCGCGGAATGGCCCAATAACGCGCGTATCGCGCTGCAATTCGTGCTCAACTTCGAGGAAGGCGCGGAAAATTGCGTGCTGCATGGCGATTCCACCTCGGAAGTGTTCCTTTCGGAGTTGATCAATACCGCCGCATTCCCCATGCGCCATATGAGCATCGAGTCGCTCTTCGAGTATGGCTCAAGGGCGGGACTGTGGCGGGTGCTTCGCACCTTCGAGCGCTACCGGCAGCCCCTGACGATCTTTGCGGTCGCAGAAGCAGTTCGCCGCCATCCGGATGCTGCGGCGGCATTCAAAGAGTTGGGCCACGAGGTCGCCTGCCATGGATTGAGGTGGATCAGCTACCAGCAGATGGATGAAGAAACAGAGCGCCGTCACATCGCAGAAGCCATACACATCATGCGGCAAACTTTTGGCACAACGCCGCTCGGCTGGTACACAGGAAGAGACAGTCCGAATACGCGCCGCCTGGTCGTGGAGCATGGGGGAGTGCTCTACGACTCTGATTCCTATGCCGATGATCTGCCTTACTGGACCATGGTTGCGGCTAGCGCCGATCGCGAGGCGGTGCCCCACTTGGTGATTCCTTACGCACTCGACACAAACGATATGCGCTTTGTCACAGCCCAGGGCTTCAATTGCGGCACTCAGTTCTTCGATTATTTGAAGTCGGCGTTCGATGTGCTTTATAGCGAAGCCGACCCGGACGGTCTGGATTCGGCGAAGATGCTCTCGGTTGGCCTGCACTGCCGCCTCATTGGACGGCCTGGTCGGATCGGAGCCCTCGAGCGCTTTCTCGACCATGCGCTGCAGCATGACGACGTATGGGTCTGCCGCCGCATCGATATCGCACGCCACTGGATCGAAAAGCACCCCCCCAAGGCGGCCCCGTGATCACCCTTGCCGCCTTGAATGCCCTGCCGCAAGAGGAGTTCATTCACACGCTCGGCGACGTATTCGAACATTCACCGTGGGTCGCGGCATGCGCCTTTCGTTCCCGTCCGTTCCACTCCCGACTTCAACTGCTCGACGTGATGCGCACGGTGGTGGCTGAGGCGGGGCTCGAGACGCAACTTTCCCTGATCCGCGCCCATCCACAACTTCGCGCGCGCCCGGACGGTGGGATGAGCGCCTCGTCAGCAAGCGAGCAGCGTTCGGCCGGCCTCGCCGGAAGCAGCGTTCGCCACGCCGAACAGCTCGAGCAGCTCAATGCCGCCTATACAGCCCGGTTCGCGTTTCCCTTCGTGCTCGCGGTGCGCGGGCATACGCCTGCCTCAATTCTCGCCGCCATGGAAGCCCGGCTTGCGAACGACAAGGCACAGGAGCGCGAGACGTGCCTGCGTGAAATCGGCAGAATTGCCGCATATCGCCTCCACGAGCGAGTCTCAAGCCCGATCTCCGCGGAGGTCATAGCAATGCTCGGGAAACTGTCTGACGACCCATTGGCTCCCACCGCACCCGCAAGCCCTTGCTGCGGCACAGCCACGGCGCCAGCGGACCTCGTTCGAGAGTGGATGCACCTCGCGGGGATGGCGGTCCACATGGGCGCCGGCGGGTACGTTGTGGGACGCACGAGCATCGCCCGCGAGCGTACCGCAGTCCTGATCGCCGGTCTGTATTACGACGCCGGGACACATGAGGCCGCCTGCGGCTGCAGGATGGATTCTTTGCTCGTCATCGCCGCCCTGCAGCAGCTCACGCAACAGCGGATCTCACCGGCATGTGATGTTGCCGTCATTGCCCGACCGCAGGGACCACGCGACCCTGACGCCGCCGGTCGACTCTATATTGACGAGTCTCCTTCCTATGTGACTTTGCGTCAACTCGACAAAACTGGTGCTGACAGCGAGGCGCACGAAGCACTGCTGACACTCCGGTCCGCCGGCGTCCCGGACTGCGGCTTAGTCTCCATGCGCTGGCCCGGACGGCACCGCGAATGGCGCACGGATTCTTTCCCCGACGCTGATACGCTCGAGTGGGCTTCGAGTCTCTGGATGCGACGCCTCCTCGATCCGCTGTCTGGCAGTGAACAGCAGGTCTTCACGCATGAATGAGTCCACTCACTTTGAGCGGCTGATCCGCGAATGCATCAATCTCGCGGACGAGCGACTCGGCGCCGCGGTTCAGTTCGCCACTGACGAGTTCTTCGGCAAGAAAGATCGTTTGCTGCGGCCGGAAGATCCCGAGTTCCGTCCTGGCGTCTATGACGACAATGGGAAGTGGATGGACGGGTGGGAGACCCGCAGACGGCGCGACGGCGGCCACGATTACTGCGTCATCAGGCTTGCCGGCCCTGGCGTGATCTCGCTCATTGAGATCGATACCCGATTCTTTACGGGGAATTACCCCCCTTGCGCCTCCGTGCAGGCATGCCGTACCTCGAGAACACCGGATGATCGCACACGCTGGTCCGAACTGATCGCGCCAACACCACTCGCGGGAGACCAGCGCTATTATCTCGACGTTCCGTCGGCGGACGTTTGGACACATCTGAAGCTCAATGTGTATCCCGACGGCGGCATCGCACGATTTCGCGCTTACGGGCGACTGAACGTGGATTGGTCACAGGCACCAGCAACCGAGCTCAGGGATCTCGCGGCAGCCCTCATGGGCGGGATGGCACTCGCTTGCAGCGATGAACACTATGGCTCCATGAGCAACCTGCTCCTCCCGGGCAGGGCCACCAGCATGGCCCAGGGATGGGAAACGCGCCGCAGGCGCGCGCCCGGCTCCGACTGGGTACTCCTTCGGCTGGGCCATGCCGGCCGCATCGAACGCGTGGAGATCGATACCGCCTTCTTCCGCGGCAACTACCCCGCGCAGATTTCCATTCACGCCGCGCTGGTCGCTGTGGATGTAGAGCGGGATCTCGTCTCCGCGTGCCAGTTCTGGCCATTGCTGCTCGAGCCCCAGTCTCTGCAGGCCGACCGCGTGCATGTCTTCGAAGATCAACTGCACGAACTCGGCGCGGTTTCCCACGTACGCGTCAACATTCATCCAGATGGCGGATTGAGCCGAATACGGCTTCTAGGCCGGCCGGAGCTCCCATGATGACTCACATCATCGTGAACGCGTCGGCATTGACCGCCACTGCCTTCGCTCCGTTTGGCGATGTCATAGAAGCCACCAGACGGCCCTCCACCAGCATCAACCGTGGTACCAGCGAGCGGTTCGCGGATCTGGCAAGGCTCGATGTTCTCGAGGCTGGCGGCAGACCCATCCTGAGCATCATTCAGTCCTCACCGACGCCGCTGCCGTTGCGCGTCCGCATGCTTGAGCGCCACCCGCTCTCGAGCCAGGCCTTCATCCCTCTCGACGGACGCCCGTTCCTGGTTGTGGTCGCGTACGATGGCGCTGACGGACTATCAACCCGCATTCGCGCCTTCCTTGCCAGCGGCACTCAGGGCGTCAACTATAGGCGCAATACTTGGCACCATCCCCTCATTGCTCTCGAGACCACCTCTCGCTTCCTGGCCGTGGAGCGGGCCGGGACGGGGCGGAACTGCGAGAAAGTGCAACTCACGGGCGAGTCCGTGTACGTGGCGGTACCCTGAGCCGGCGCCCGCGCGCTGTGCCCTCATGGAGCTGTATCTGCAGCCGTGCGCGACCCATGCCATATTGCGCAGCAAGGGCCGCACTCAAGTTTGCTCGTGGCGCCACTTCGGGACAAGTACGCAACGTAGCATGCTCTTCCTTCCACGCCTTATTGTGAAGGATGCCGTCTGACACAATGCTTCAGACACTTCTCTTACCGTGGCACATACCGGCCGCACCAATAGGATCGCATCATGGCGCGCTCCCATGCAGCACTCGAGACCAGGAAACGCGTCTTGGTTGAAACCAAGGGTCTCGCTCAGGTTACGCCGGACGAATCGTACGGCAAGCCCTCACATCTCTTCGGTCTGTGGATGGCCGTTAACGTTGAGTTTGCGACGATTACAACGGGAGCGATCGCAACAGGGGTCTTTGGACTTTCCGTATTGGATGCGGTTCTCGCAATCATCAGCGCCAATATCGTCGGCTGCCTGCTCCTAGGCCTATTCTCCACTTATGGCGTCCACTACGGCCAGCCCATGATGATCACTTGTGAGCGCTGGTTCGGGCGGTTTGGCAATCGCGTTCTGTCGTTTCTGACGTTTTTAAACGGCTTCTCCTGGTTCGCGATCAACACCGTAATAGGCTCGTATTTTATCGAGCACGCTCTCGGCGTGCGCCTGGTCGCCAGCATTGCAGGCCTGACGGTCATCCAGGTGGTGATCGCCATCATTGGCCACAAGTTCATCATCAAGGCCGAGAGGCTATTCTTTTGGTTTCTAAGTGCCGTTTTTGCGGTCCTAACGGTAATGACTCTTTTACACATATCCCAGCTTCCCGCAGCTGATCCTGCCAAACTTGCCGCTGTAGGCGGTCGCTCTGGCGCCATGTTACTGACCGTCTCCATCATGCTGTCCTGGCTGGGAGGGTGGATTCTCTTTTCAGGAGATTACTCGCGCTATATGCGTTATCAGGCAAACCGCGCCGCCGTCAAGAATCGCGTATTCTGGAACTCGTCCCTCGGATGCTTCAGCTCATCTACCTGGCTCGAAGTGCTCGGCGCAATTATTGGCGGGACCGTCGCACTGAAGACGCCGGCCGACTTATTCACTCCCTGGCTTCCCACATGGTTCCGTGCACCACTGATTCTCGCTATAGTGGTTGGCACCATTAGCCCCAACGTGCTGAACATATACTCGGCCAGTCTTTCGGCTCTTGCTTCGGGCATCCGTATGAAGCAATGGCAAGCGGCACTACTCACGGGCGGCGTCGGCGTACTGATCGCAATGATTACCTACCGCAACTTCTATCAAAATTACGAATTACTGCTGTTTTTTCTGGGTTACGTGATCTTTCCGCGCTTCCCAGTCATGGCAATCGGTCATCTGCGTCCACGAGTCTCGCGTTTCTCCTCGATAGATGTGACGACAATAGGTTTTCTCGCATGGCTCATGGGCGTCGTGTCCAGCGTGCCGTTCTGGAATCAATCACCGGTATTCGTAGGCTCGTTTGCAGCCGCCTTCCCGCAATTCGGAGATATTTCATTCTTCGTTGGCGCCGCTGTCGCCGCACTGGTTTATCTTGGTGCCACCAGCGCAAGTCCGCTACGCGCCCTTGTCGCGGACGTGTCGAGCTCATAAGGGTCCTCGCATGGCTCTCTCCCGCTCCGCTCAGGTAGCCATTCGGGCACCGCTGCTGAGCTACAATTGCAACCCACTTGATGCCGACCCGACCGGCTGTGTGCACCATGAAACCGATGGCCTCGTACTGGTTGCGGACGGCCGCATAACTTATGCGGGGCCTTTCGCCTCGAGTCGTATTCCTGCTGGCACGAACCTCCACGAGTACCGCGACGCCCTGCTGATGCCGGGCTTCATCGACGCCCACGTCCATTATGTACAGACGCCGGTAATAGGCTCATCTGGCAAGGATCTTCTCGAATGGCTTCAGACTTACGTCTTTCCGATCGAGCAGCGCTACGCCGATTTGGATTTTTCTAGACAGGTGGCGCGCTTGTTTTTTGCCCAGGAGCTCGCAGCCGGCGTTACGACGACACTGTCGTATTGCACCGTACATCCCGGATCAGTCGACGCATATTTCGAGGAAGCGGCCCGTATCGGTCTGCGTGCCGGCGCCGGCAAGGTACTGATGGATCGAAATGCTCCCGCGATGCTGTGTGATACTGCCCAGCGAGGGTACGATGAGTCGAAGCAATTGATTTCTCGCTGGCATGGGCGCGATCGCTTGTTTTATGCGGTGACTCCACGCTTCGCCCCAACCAGTACACCTGCGCAGCTCGAGGCCGCCGGCGCTCTCTTCGCGGAAACCGACGGTATCTATATGCAGACCCACCTTTCCGAAAGCCTTGCCGAGGCGGACTGGGTGCGCGAGCTGTTTCCGGACAGCGCGGACTATCTCGATGTCTATGACCGTGCGGGCCTTGTCTCGTCGCGTTGTCTGTTCGGTCATGCGATTCATCTTTCGTTGCGTGAATGGACCCGGCTTTCCGAAGCGGGCGCCGCGGTGGTGCACTGTCCCACTTCAAATCTGTTTCTTGGCTCCGGACTATTTGACATGCGCAGCGCATTAGTTGCGGCTAATCCGGTGCGTACGGCGCTGGGTTCCGATATAGGCGCAGGTACCAGTTTTTCACCACTCGTGACCTTGAATGAGGCGTACAAAGTCGCCGCGCTCCGTGGTGAGACGCTATCGGCGCATAGCGCCTTCTATCTTGCCACTCTCGGTTCGGCACGCGCCCTGTATATGGATGATCGAATAGGTCGCCTTATGCCGGGCCACGAGGCGGACTTCGTCGTATTGGACCTTTCAGCCAGCCTGTCGCTGCGCGAGCGATTACGTTTTGCCGACAGTCTCGAGGAAGTGCTGTTCATCTTGATGGCGCTTGGCGACGACCGTTGTATTCGTGCCACGTACGTCGCAGGCCGCCGGGTTCATGACCGTGATAACGCTAGCATTCTGATCTGATGGGGTTGCCGACGTGCACCGCCTGTGCCTCGGAGTTTTCAGTGACCTCAGTGGCATGGGGGAAGTGATGATTTCCCAGTGTCCTGCCCCACTGCCGTTGGCGCTCGTAGGTGGGCGGTTCGGCGGGTGAGTGTAGCGGCCCCGCGGATGCTTATGCTCTTTCAAATGGCAGCAGCGACCGCGAGTTTCGGCACTGCGACGAAGTCCATAGGATCGGCCTTCCGCCCCTGCGAACGCGGCTCAAGCATACGCTATCCGGCACCTCGCAAGCGATTGTTTTAGTGATACATGTGTGAAGGCACGCAAGCGCAAGACGGGGTGCCGGCGAGGATCGACAAGTACCTCACTGCACTGACTTTGCACTGAGCCATCAGCGCTCGGCGGTCGCGCTGAGCAGGCTCCGCACCCGCGCAAATAGCTCCTCAGCGCCGTAATCGTCCTCGTAGGCCTGCTCCGCAATCTGCTGCTCCGCATCGAGCAACTCGCCGAGAAGCTCTCGAGCGAGCGCTCCATCGCTCGGCAGCACGACCCGTTCGATGGTTCCGAGGGCGTGGCCTGCGCGGGCGACGATCTCGGCGCTGCGACGGTGGCGCACGTCGTACTCGCGCTCGCCCACGCGGAGCGCGCTGATCTCGCGGCGAACGAGGGTCGCGACCTTAGAGGAATCCGCCGCAGCGATGAAGGCCTCGGTATAGGACTGGACGCCCGGAGGCGCGCCGCAAAGCAAGGAAACGATGAAGGCGGCAAGCTCCTCCGGGCTGCGGCGCTGCAGGGCAGCCAAGGCTCCCGCGAGTTCTTCTTCGGTGTCCACGGCGGCCTATACCGCGGCGCTCGACAAAATGACCCGGGGTGTGTTTGGCAAGATCAAACCGCCTGGGTGAGAGGATTTGGCGACTACTTCTTCGCGCGATTGGAGGGCCGGCTTACGGGCCGCGCCGGAGCTTCTCGTGCAAGTGCCGTTTTCGCAGTGTTGGCCAATGTCTTGACTGTGTCTACCAAACGAGCGAGCGCGGACCGATACACGAGGCTCTCTTCGCGACGGTCTACGGCCATCACCATCACGATCAGCGCATTATCTTCGACGCGGTAGATCAACCGGACGCCTTGCTTATTGAGCTTGATTTTGTAACAGCCAATCAGATCGTCGTGCAAGGAGCCGCCCGGCACGTGTGGGTTGTCGAGCCGCTTCGCAAGCAGCTTTTTCAGCGGCTTCTTGATCGAGCCATCAAGAGCGTTCCACTCCTTCAGAGCCTCGGGGTGAAACAGCAGGCG
>JAJYFU010000011.1 GCA_021790795.1 Pseudomonadota bacterium | reverse complement strand
GTGCGGATCAGAAAGCCCTGCTGGATCAAGAACGGCTCGATGACGTCCTCCAAAGTGCCGCGTTCCTCTCCGATAGCCGCCGCAATGCTGTCGATACCGGCCGGGCCGCCGTCGAATTTGTCGATGATGGTCATGAGGAGCTTGCGATCGAGGGTATCGAATCCCTGCCGATCGACCTCGAGCAAATCGAGCGCAGCCTCGGCCACCGCCTCCACGATACGCCCGTCCGCCTTAACCTCAGCGTAATCACGTACTCGGCGCAGCAATCGGTTCGCGATGCGGGGAGTGCCCCGGGCGCGCTGGGCGATGCGGCTCGCCCCCGCGGTATCGATGGGCACGCCGAGAATGCCCGCCGAACGCCGCACGATGTGTTCCAGATCCTCGATTCCATAGAACTCCAGCCGCTGCACGATGCCGAAGCGGTCGCGCAGGGGCGAGGTCAGCAGCCCCGCGCGCGTGGTCGCCCCGACCAGCGTGAAGGGCGGCAGATTCAGCTTGATCGAGCGGGCCGCCGGTCCCTCGCCGATCATGATATCGAGCTGAAAGTCTTCCAGGGCCGGATACAGCACCTCCTCGACCACCGGCGAGAGCCGGTGGATCTCGTCGACGAACAGCACGTCGCGCGGCTGCAGATTGGTCAGCAGCGCCGCCAGGTCGCCCGGGCGCTCGAGAACCGGTCCCGAGGTCTGTCGCAAGTTGACGCCGAGCTCCGCGGCGATGATGTGCGCGAGAGTGGTCTTGCCGAGCCCCGGCGGGCCAAACACCAACACATGGTCGAGTGCCTCGGCGCGCTGGCGTGCCGCGCCGATGAAGATTTCCAGCTGCGCGCGCGCCTTGGGCTGCCCGACATATTCGGCGAGGCGCCGGGGGCGGATGGCACGCTCCAGCGCCTCGTCCTCGCCGCTCGCCTCGGGGCTCAAGGTGCGCTCCAGTTCCATGCGCTCAATCCCGTGCCGCGCCCTGCAGCGCGCGCCGGATCAGCTCCTCGGTCGAGTGCTGCTCGCCGCCCGCCGTCTTCAGCAGCCGCGTCGCCTCCGCCGGCTTGTAACCGAGCGCAATGAGCGCATCGAATGCTTCTCGCTCCGGCGCGCCGCCGAGGCCGCTCGGTCGCGCCTCCTCGCCGGCGCCGCAAGCCACCCGATCGCGCATCTCGACCACCAGACGCTCGGCGATTCGGCGCCCGATGCCCGGCACCCGCGTCAACGCATCGACATCCTGCTCCCGCACGCTGCGCGCGAACGCCTCGACGCTGACGCCCGAGAGCAGTGCCAGGGCGATCTTCGGTCCGACGCCCGAGACTTTGATCAGGCTGCGGAACAGGCGCCGCTCGTCCTCGGTCCTGAACCCATACAACACGTGGGCGTCCTCGCGCACATGCAGATGCGTCAACAACCGCACTTCCGCACCGATCTCCGGCAGATGGAAGTACGTCGACATCGGCGCCTCGAGCTCGTAGCCGAGGCCGCCGGCCTCGACCGTCACGCGCGGCGGTGTCTTGGAGAGAATGTGTCCGTGAATCGAGCCGATCATCTGGTCGAGCCGCTCCCGATGGACCCCGCGTCATACGCGGCGGCAAGCCGCGCAAGCTGGCGCGAGTGAGCATGGCAGAGCGCCACCGCGAGCGCATCGGCGGCGTCGGCCGCCAGCCGCCCCTCGAGCCCGAGCACCGTGCGCACCATGTGCGCCACCTGCGGCTTCTCCGCCGCGCCCGAGCCGACCAAAGCCAGCTTGACCGCGCGCGGAGCATACTCGAATACGGCCAGCTCGTGGGGCACCGCACATAACGCCGCTCCGCGCGCCTGGCCGAGCTTCAGCGCACTGTCGACATTGCGATTGACGAACACCCGCTCGACGGCGACCTCGGCCGGCCGATGCAGCGCGATGAGCTCGCTCAGCCCCTCGAAAATCCAACGCAGCCGCGCGGCGATCGCGCTCCCGGGCGGCACGGCGATGCAGCCGTGCGCCACGTGCCGCCACTGCCCGGTCCGGTACTCGATCACGCCGTATCCCGTGGTGCGCGATCCCGGATCAAGACCCAGCACGCGCAGCCGCTCCGGTGCCGGTGGCACCGGGACGCTGCCCGCCGCAGGGCGGTCCGGGTCAAACGTCCGCCAGGAAAGCGCCCGATATCTCGACATTCGAATACACGTTGCGCACGCCCTCAATCTCCGCCAACGCAGCGAGGAGTTCCCTCATCTGCCGAGCCGCCCCGCCGGAGAGCGATACGGTGAGCGGCGCACGTTCGATCACGTCCGCCTCCGGCGCCCTCAAACCGGCGCGCTCCAGCGCCGCGCGGACCGATTCGAGCTCACGCGGATCGGTGAGCACGTCCCAGCCGCGCCGCTCCTCGCCGACCACCTCCTCTGCGCCGGCCTCGAGCGCCGCTTGCGCCAGCCGGCCACCGTCGAGGCCGGGACCAAAGTGCAGGCGGCCCACGCGGTCGAACAGATAGCTCACTGAGCCGTCCGCGCCGAGGTACCCGCCGTGGTGACGGAACGTGCCGCGCACCCGCGCGCGCAGCCCGCCGGCATCGACCGTGACGCACTCGAGAAGAACCGCGGCCCCCCCGGGGCCATAGCCCTCTAGTTGCAGCACTTGGGCATCGGATGGATTCACGAGCATGGGGAAATATACAGCTCTCAAACCTCGCCGCACAACCATCACGGCGCGGCGCGCCAATTCGTTCATCCGGGGGGCGCATCGCTATGATAGCCAGGGACCGATTCCCAGGCACCGACCTCTCGTGGAGACGACGCAGCATTGCCCGACCGCCCTGCTCGAGTCGATCGACGCCGCACGGCGTGGGCTCGAAGCGAGCGGCGTAATTGATCCCTCGGCGCTCGCCACCGGCGCCGAGGCCGCCGAGATCGTCGGAGCCCTCACCGAGGACGCCACGCTCGCCCGCGCCGTCCTGATCAAGGTCGCCCGCGCCCGCACCGCGCTCGCACCCGAGATGCTCCGGCGCCTGAGCGACCAAGACGCGTGCGCGACGGCCGAGGCGCTCGAGAAGCTCGGGGAAATCGGGCTGCCGTCACACTGGTCACCATCCCAGGGCCTCGACAGCCGCCAAGCCGAAACCTTGCGCAAGATGCTGCTTGCGGTGGTCAGCGATCCCCGGCTGATCCTCGCGCGCCTCGCCGAGCAGCTGGTGGCGCTGCGCCACGCGCGTGATGCGCAGGCCGAAGTCCGTGAGCGGCTCGCGCTCGAGGCCCGCGCGGTCTTCGCGCCGCTCGCCAACCGGCTCGGGACATGGCAACTCAAATGGGAGCTCGAGGATCTGTCCTTCCGCTATCTCGAGCCCGAGCACTATCGACACATTGCCGCGGTCCTGAACGAGCGGCGCACCGATCGCGAGCAGTACATCGAGGCATTCTGCGCCGAGCTACGGGCAGCGCTCGCCCAGGCCGACGTCGCCGCCGAGGTCTATGGCCGCCCGAAACACATGTACAGCATCTACCGCAAGATGCAGCGCAAGCACCTCGCGTTCGAGCAGTTGTTCGACGTGCGCGCGGTGCGGATCATCGTCGCGTCGATCCCCGACTGCTACGCCGCGCTCGGCGTCGTGCACAGCCTGTGGCGTTACATCCCCGGCGAGTTCGATGACTACATCGCCACGCCAAAGGACAACGCCTATCGCTCCATCCATACCGCGGTAATCGGTCCACGGGGCAAGAGCGTCGAAGTCCAGATCCGCACGCGCCAGATGCACGAGCATGCCGAGCTCGGTGTGGCGGCGCATTGGACGTACAAGGAGGGCACAACCGCGGACGTGCAGTATCAGCGCAAGATCGAGGCGGTGCGCCGGATGCTGACGCCGGGAGGCGGCGGACTCCCCGCGATCGACGGAGAGTTTCTCGAGCAAGTCGGCACCGAATTGTTCCGCGACCGAGTCTACGTGCTGACGCCCAAGGGCGAAGTGATCGATCTGCCCCATGGCGCCACGCCGCTCGACTACGCCTACACCGTGCACACCTCGCTCGGGCACCGCTGCCGGGGCGCAAAAATCAACGGCCGCATCGTGCCGCTGACACACGTACTGTCCAACGGCGAAGTCGTCGAGATCATCACCGCCAAGCAGGATGGGCCGAGCCGCGACTGGCTGGCCCCGGAGCTGGGCTACCTCGTCTCGGCGCGCAACCGCGCCAAGGTGCGCGCCTGGTTCCGCAAGCTCGATGCCGCCGATAATCGCGGCGCCGGCCGCATCATCGCCGAGCGGGAGCTGACCCGCCTCGGTGTCACGCCGGAACGGCTTCCCGAGTTCATCGCCGCGCTGCATGCCGCCGACAACGACCAATTCCATCAGCTGCTCGGCCAGGGTGAGATCACCGTGCCGCAGCTGGTCCACGCCGCCGAACGGCTCTGGGGCCGCGGTGAGCCGGCGCCGCCGGCCGCGCGGGCTCGCACCCGCGCGGTGCGCGGCTCACCGGTGAACATCGAGGGGGTGGGCGACCTGCCCATCACCTTGGCGCGCTGTTGCGCCCCGCTGCGACCCCAGCCGATCGTCGGCTACATCACGGTCGGGCGCGGCGTCACCATCCATCGTCGCGGCTGCGCGGGCTTCGAGCGCATGCGCGCGGTGCGGCCGGAGCGGGTTCTGCAGGTCGAGTGGAGTACGAACGAGCCGGCCGCGCTGCCGGTCCGGATCGAGGTTCACGCCTATGACCGACGCGGCCTGGTGCGGGACTTGACCGATGTGCTAGCCCTCGAGCGGCTGAGCATCCAGGCCATGACCACCACCACCGATCACGACTCCGGCACGGCCGAGGTCCTGCTCAGCGTGACGATCGCCGACGACGCGCAACTTCAGCGGTTGCTGCAACGCCTGAGCACCGTGCCGAACGTCACGTCGGCACGGCGGGCGCGTTGAGAACTTTCAGCGATTGATCGAATCGATGGCGCGCTTGTCCGCGGCCAGCGCCGCCTCATGCACCGCTTCCGAGAGGGTCGGATGGGCATGGATCGTGCGCTGCAGATCCTCGCTGCTCGCGGCGTACTCCATGGCGAGCACCGCTTCCGCGATCAGCTCGCCGGCCATCGGGCCGATGATATGCACGCCGAGGATCTCGTCGTCGTCCTTTGCCGCCACGACCTTGGCGAAGCCCTGCGCCTGTTCCATGGCGCGCGCGCGGCCATTGGCGGGGAAGGGAAACACGCCGCTCTTGTACGGTCGGCCGCTCGCCTTGACCTGCTCTTCGGTCTGTCCCACCCAGGCGATCTCCGGGGCGGTGTAAATCACCGACGGGATCACCTTGTAGTTGACCTCGCCGTAGCGTCCCGCGATCAGGTCCGCCACCATCACGCCTTCTTCTTTCCCCTTGTGCGCGAGCATCGGGCCGCGCACGCAGTCACCGACAGCCCAGACGCCCTCGGCGCCGGTACGGCAGTGCTCGTCGACCTTGATGAAGCCGCGCTCGTCGAGCTCGACGCCGGCGTCCGCGCCGAGCAGATCGCCGGTGTAGGGGCGCCGCCCCGCGGCCACGATCAATCGATCAACGGTGAGCGTGTGGGCGCCCTTGGCGTCCTCGTAACTCACCTCGACGGTATCGCCCGCCACCTTCGCGCCGCGCACCTTGGCGCCGAGGCGGATATCCAGCCCCTGCTTCTTGAAATGGCGGGCGGCCTCCTTGGCCAGTTGCTGATCGGCCATGGGCAGGAAGTCGGCCAGCGCCTCGAGCACGGTCACTTCACTTCCCAGGCGGCGCCAGACGCTGCCGAGCTCCAGACCGATCACGCCGGCGCCGATGACACCGAGACGCTTCGGCACCGCCTCGAGATCGAGCGCACCCCAGGAATCGATGATGTAGGGGGCCTTGAACGCCGCGGATTTCAATTCCGCCGGCACCGAGCCGGAGGCGAGCACGACGTGCTTGGCCGTCAGCTCGCGCTGCGAGCCGTCGGCGCCGGTATAGGCCACGCGCCGGCCGCCGAGGAGCTTGCCGTGACCGTGCAGCGCCGTCACGCCCGCCGCCTTGAACAGCGCGTTGATGCCCTGCGTGCTGGCCTTGACGATACCGGCCTTGCGCTTCTGCATCTGCGCGACATCCATTCCGACGTTCGTCAGCTTGATGCCGTGAACGGCGAACTCCTCCCGGGCGCGATGATAGAGCTCGCTCGACTCCAGCAGCGCCTTGGACGGTATGCAGCCGGCGTTCAGACACGTGCCGCCGAAGGCGTAATTTCCGTCGCGGTTGCGCCACTCGTCGATGCACGCCACGCCGAGCTTGTTCTGGCCGGCGCGGATTGCCGCCGGGTAGCCCGCCGGACCGCCGCCGATCACGATAACATCGAATGCATCCGCCATGATCAGACCCCCAACAGCATGCGGCCCGGATCCTCCAGGCTGTCCTTGACGGTCACCAGGAACTGCACGGCGTCGCGTCCGTCGATCAGACGGTGATCGTAGGTGATCGCGATATACATCATCGGGCGTACGAGGATCTGCCCGTCGACCACCATGGGACGCTCCTGGATCTTGTGCATGCCCAGAATCGCGCTTTGTGGGGCATTGACGATCGGCGTGGACATCAGCGACCCGAACACCCCGCCGTTGGTGATGGTGAAGGTGCCGCCCGTGAGATCCTCGATGGCGAGCGTGCCGGCCCGCGCCTTTTTGGCGTACTCGGCGATCTCCTTCTCGATGGCCGCAAAACCCTTTGCGTCCGCATCGCGCACGATCGGCACCACCAGGCCCCGGTCGGTCGAGACCGCCACGCCGATGTCGTAGAACTCGTGATAGACGATGTCGGTGCCGTCGATGGAGGCGTTGACCACGGGGAACCGTTTCAACGCCTCGATGCACGCCTTGACGAAAAACGACATGAAGCCGAGCTTCACGCCGTGCTCCTTCTCGAAGCGCTCCTTGTGGCGAGCGCGCAGCTGGTTGACGGCCGTCAGATCGACTTCATTGAACGATGTGAGCAGCGCCTGGGTGGATTGCGCCTCGACCATGCGCTGGGCGATGCGCTGGCGCAGCCGGGTCATCGCGACGCGATGCTCGGCGCGCGCCCCGGCGGGCACCGCGGGCTTGGCGGCCGAGCCCCCCGCCGCCCCTTCCTGGGCGGAGGACTGCTTGCCGAGAAACCCGACGACATCCGACTTGGTCAACCGTCCGTCGCGCCCGCTGGCGGGAATCGTGCCCGGGTCGAGACGGTTCTCCTGCACCAGGCGGCGCACCGACGGACTCAACTTGTCCTTCTCCGGCGCCGCCGGCTCCTTCTCGACGGCCTTGGCCTTGACGGACTCGGCCCCCACGGGGGTCGGAGCCGCAGCGGGCGATTGCGCGCCCTCCTCGATCAGGGCGAGCAACTGCCCGGCGGTGACCACCGTTCCGGTCGCCACGGTCACCTTGCGCAGCACGCCGTCGGCCGGCGCGGGCACCTCGAGCACCACTTTGTCCGTCTCGAGATCGGCGAGATTCTCATCGCGCCGCACGGCATCACCGGGCTGCTTGTGCCACGCCACGAGCGTGGCGTCCGTGATGGACTCCGGGAGCTGCGGGACTTTGATTTCTATTGTCATTCGTTAGGAGCTCTTTCTCATCGGCGTCGCGGCCGTCTTGCGTCCACGGGCCTGGCCGTCCGAGGTCAGGCGCGCTGTCTTGCGGGCGGAGTTCTCGGTCGTCGTTGAATGCAGCGCCGCGTCCACCAGCGTCTGCTGCTCGCGCGCATGCGCCGGGCCGATGCCGGTCGCGGGCGCGGCCGCCGGGGCGCGCCCGGCATACAGCAGCTCCACGCCCGGCTTGAGCGGCTCGACGAGCCGGTGGCGGATTTGATACCAGGCGCCCTGGTTCTGGGGCTCCTCCTGACACCACACCACTTCGCGAAGATTCCGGTAGCGCGCCAGCGCCGAGTGGTACTCATCGCTCGGAAACGGATAGAGTTGCTCGATTCGCACCAGCGCCACGTCGCGGATGCCCGAGTTGCGCCGCGCCTTGAGCAGATCGAAGTACACCTTGCCGCTGCAGAAGACCGCGCGGCGCACCTCGCCGGCGGTGATCTCGTCGACCTCGTCGATCACGCGCGCGAACGCGCCGCCGGCCAGATCCTCCAGCGCCGAGACCGACTGGTCGTGCCGCAGCAGGCTCTTCGGGGTCATCACGATCAGCGGCTTGCGGAAATTCTGTAACATCTGCCGGCGCAGCATGTGGAACATCTGCGCCGGAGTCGACGGCACGCACACCTGCATGTTCGATTCGGCGCACAGCTGCAGAAACCGCTCGAGGCGCGCCGAGGAGTGCTCCGGGCCCTGCCCCTCGTAGCCGTGCGGCAGAAACAGCACCAGGCCGCAGTAGCGCTCCCACTTCGCCTCGCCCGAGCTGATGAACTGATCGATGATGACCTGCGCGCCGTTGGCGAAATCGCCAAACTGCGCTTCCCAGATGGTCAGGCATGCCGGCTCGGTGGTGGAGTAGCCGTACTCGAAGCCGAGCACGGCCTCTTCGGAAAGCACCGAATCGATGATTTGCACGCTCGGCTGGCGCTCGGCCAGATGCTGCAGGGGTATGAACTGCTGCATGCTGTCCTGATCGTGCAGCACGGCGTGACGATGGAAGAATGTGCCGCGACCGCTGTCCTGGCCGCACAGCCGCAGTGAGTAGCCGTCCTCGACCAGCGAGGCGTAGGCCAGCAGCTCCGCGCAGCCCCAGTCGAGAGGCATCTTGTCCGCGTGCATCTGCCGGCGGTTGGCGATGACCTGCGCCACGCGCGGATGCAAGGTGAAGCCTTCGGGAAGCTGCGTCAGCTGCTCACCGAGGGACTTCAGCCGCTTGACGTCGACCCCGGTTCCCACGCGCTCGGTCCAGTCCGAATGCGCATAGCGCGTCCAGTCGACCGTGAACTGGTTGCCGATCATGCCGAGCGCGGCGCGCGCCAGGGGCTTGCCCTGATCGAGCCCGTCACGGTACTGAGCGACGAGGGTATCGGGTTCGGACTGCGCGATGACACCCTCGGCGGCCAGCCGGTCCGCGTACAGCTTGCGCGTGGTGGGGTGCTCGCGAATCCTCTGATACATCTGCGGCTGGGTGGCGGCGGGCTCGTCGGCCTCGTTGTGCCCCAGTCGCCGGTAGCACACCAGGTCGATCACGACGTCCTTGTGATAGCGCATGCGGTACTCGAGCGCGAGGCGCGTCACGAACACCGCCGCTTCCGGATCATCGCCATTGACGTGGAAGATCGGCGCCTCGAGCATCTTGGCGATGTCGCTGCAGTAGTCCGTCGAGCGCGCATCGCGCGGATCGGAGGTGGTGAAACCCACCTGGTTGTTGATCACGATGTGCAGCGTCCCGCCGGTCCGGAAGCCGCGCGCCTGCGAGAGCTGCAGCGTTTCCATCACGACGCCCTGTCCGGCGAACGCCGCGTCACCATGGATCAAGACGGGCAGCACGTGCTCGCCGCGGGTGTCGTTGCGGCGCTCCTGGCGTGCGCGCACCGACCCCTCGACCACTGGATTGACGACCTCGAGGTGCGAAGGGTTGAAGGCGAGCACGGTGTGCACGTTTCCCGCAGGCGTGCGCAGATCCGCCGAGAAGCCCTTGTGGTACTTCACGTCACCCGAGCCCTTCACATGGCTCAGGTCGTAGTTGCCTTCGAATTCGGAGAACAGCATTGACGGCGGCTTGCCGAGCAGATTCACCAGCACGTTGAGCCGGCCGCGATGCGCCATGCCGATCACGACCTCCTCCACCGCCGCGCTGCCGCAGCGCTGGATCAGATCATCGAGCATCGGGATCAGCGTCTCGCCGCCCTCGAGCGAGAAGCGCTTCTGACCGACGTACTTGGTGTGCAGATAGCGCTCGTGCCCCTCGGCGGCCGTCAGCCGCCAGAGAATGTTGTGCTTTTCCTCGGACGTGAAGCGATGCTGCAGCCGGCCAGCCTGAAAGCGATCCTGCAGCCACAGCCGCTCGGTCGATTCGGAGATGTGCGCGAACTCCGCGCCCACGGAACCGCCGTAGATGATCTCGAGCTCGCGCAGAATCTCGCGCAGCGGCATGCGCTTGCGCACCGCCTCGGTACGACTGCCGGTGTAGAACTCGGCATCGAGGTCCGCCGGCGAGAGCTTGAAGTACTCCAGCTCCAGCACGTGCGGCCGGGGCCGCTGCAGCAGGCCCAGTGGGTCGATGTTCGCCACCAGATGGCCGCGGTTCATCCAGACCTGGATCAGACGCGAGACGGCCGCCTGGCGCGCATCGGCGCTGCGCGCGGCGCCGGACGGCGCGAGCGGCCGCCCCTGCCGCGCCCGCGCGGCCAGGCGCTCCTCGATCGTGGCCCGGGACTGCTCGCCACCGGGCGCGCCCGGCAGGGCGTCGAAGTATTGACGCCAGCGGGCATCGCAGCTCGCCGGGTCGCGCAGGTACTGCTCGTAGAGCGTATCGAGAAAATCGGCGTTGCCGCCGAAGAGGGGTGTAGGTTCAAGCATGCTAGGAGGGGCAACCGCGAGAGGGTAGTGTAACGGAAAGGATATACGCGAGGAACCCGATTCGCGCGCGAGACAGCGAAGCTGAACGCCGATTCAGGATTCTGCGCCGCATCACGCCGCCCGTCTCAAAGCATCCCGAGCAGCGCAAGCTCGTAGAGAATGAGTCCGATGTATGCGAGCAGCACCCCATAAAGGATGAGCTTCACCGGCAACCAGCCGAAGACCCGCAGGCGCGACAGCAGCGTCAGGCAAACGATACCGCCGCCGGTGAGCGCGACCTTCACCAGGACGAAGGTCGCGGGCGAGCCGTGCACGAGGGAAATCAGCAACGGATTGACCTCGCGAGCACCGCGATTGATCAACAACAGGGTGAGGGCCGCATCGGCACACGACAGCGCCATGATCAGCACGGCCACGGCGAGCCACCAGGGATGATGCCAATCTACCGCGCCAATGCGGTTCTCCCCCTCGCGCCGCGGGCCGTGACGACGCGGCCGCACGCTGCCGAGCCACAGAGCCCGCACGACGTTGCTGCGGCGATCGGGCCCGCTGCGGCGATCGGGGTCCGGTTGCGAGCCGCCAGCGCGGCGTGAGAGCGGTTTGGACACGGTGAGACATTTTCGGCCAATGCTCGTGCGATTGTAGGGTGGGCACCCGCGGGCACCGACCATGACGGCCCGAAGTGTGATCGCCATCGCATCCCGCAGCACGCAGCCGCCGCGCGGGACGCATGCGCGCCACGCCCCCCGAGTCACGGTCTCGGGATTTCACGAGCTAATAGAGTATAGTGCGGCCAGCTGTCCACGCGCGCGAAACCCCCCATGCGTCAGACCGCCGACAACCCCATTCGGGAGAGGCCCGCCAAATCTCTCCCCACCGCCGTCACCCTGGCGTTCTTCCTCGGCCCCCTTGGCCTGCTCTACGCCAGCCTCGTCGGCGGCGCGGTGATGCTGACCGTCTCTCTCATCATCCTGGTGCCGCTGCTGATGGGCTTGCACATCAATGCAGTGCTCTTCTTTCCCGACTGGGTGATCTGCATCGTGTGGGCCACGTTCTCGGCGTGGCCAGACACCCGCGACACAACCGACGGCGCGCAGGCCGATTCCACCGCGCGCCCCGGCGCGCTGGTCGATGGCGCCCCGGACAGGAGTTGAACCTGTGACCTCACCCTTAGGAGGGGTGCGCTCTATCCAACTGAGCTACCGGGGCGCCGCAGCCCGGCAGTTTACCGACGCTCCGAACGGGACGCTCGGCTGAATTCCGCGCCGTGGCCGCCCGCCCGACCCGGCTCAGCCGCCGCCCAGGGTCTCAATCTGGAGCGCATAAAGCCCCCGTCGGAGCGCTCGGCAGCGCTCGAGCGCAACGCCTACATCGACGGCCGCTGGCCGATGCGATCTGCGCCTCGACCGCCCTGCGCATTACGCCTCAGCTCCGCGACGACGTCTTTGGAGAACTCACCCGTCACCAACAGACGATGCTCGACGTCATCCATGATCTCGATTCGGCTGCGTCCCGTGGATATGGCCCGATAGAACGCCTCATCGGCCAGCTGCAGCGCACCAAAGGAATTGCGCCAGGCGGTCGGCGCGCACAGCGCTCTATGGTCTGTGCCGCACGACGCAATGCGGCATCACCGGCCTGATGTCCGTAGCGGTCGTTGCAGGTCTTGAAGTAGTCGCCATCGATCAGCACGATCGCCAGGGGTAGCGCGGTGCTTGCCGCCTGGCGCCACAGGCGCCCCGGTGTCTCGTCGAACGCGAGCCGGCAGCGGGCTCTTCCGCAGCTCCGCCGCGTACATCGAATCGGGCAACGCTCCCGGGCTCAGCCGCATGATCATGGCCGAATCGTCATGGTTATGTACAAAGCTTGCGCCGCCCACTCGCATGCGGCTGTAACCAACCGCATGATCCGGAAGATGAAGCGAACGCGCCCCGAAGGCGCGCCATGATGCGCAAAGCTCAGCGAATCGCGGCTGAGGAACCTTCGAGATGCGACCCGGTTCACCGCGGATGCCGCTCGCGCCGCCACCTCGGGCGCCGACGGCCGGTCCCGACGCGTGCCTGGCGCCTCCGGGCTCCGAACGGCCGTTAATTGGCGACAAGCCGAGAGAAATCAGCGACCGATTGCGGCGGCAAAGCGGTACCTTGCATGCCATCTTCGTATGGTTCGAGTGGAGACCCGCAATGCGCCCCATTCTCGCCCTGGCGAGCGCCGCAGTCCTGGCCGGCAGCATGATCGCCCCGGCGGCCCCGGCAGGCATGCCAAAGCATCCCGGGCCGTTTCATCACCTGAAGTTCCGCGATCTGGGTCCGGCCGTGGCTGGCGGCAGGGTGACCGCCGTGCTCGGCGTGGCGGGTAACCCGGCGCTCTACTACGTCGGCGCCGCCGGGGGCGGCGTGTGGAAGACCCGGGACGGCGGCATGACCTGGAAGGCGATCTTCACCCATGAGCCGACGCAGTCCATCGGCTCGCTGGCGCTCGCCGGCGGCAACCCGAACTGGCTGTGGGTCGGCACCGGAGAGCCCAATCCGCGCAACGACGTGCTCAACGGCGACGGAGTGTATTTCAGCCCCGATGGCGGCTCGACCTGGGTCGACAAGGGATTGCATCACGCCGGACAGATCGCCGCGATCGCGGTCGACCCCAGCAATACCAACATCGTATTCGCCTGCGCCGAGGGCGATCTGTGGAAGCGCGGCCCCGAGCGCGGGGTCTTCATGAGCACCGACGATGGCGCCCATTGGCGCCGGGTGCTGTACCTGAACGATCACACCGGCTGCAGCACCCTCGCCTTCGAGCCCGGCAACCCCAAGGTGCTGATCGCCGGCATGTGGCCGCTGCAACGCCGTGCATGGCTGCTGACCAGCGGCGGCAAGAGCGGCGGCCTGTACCGCTCCACCGACGGCGGCCTGCACTGGCATAAGCTGACCCGAGGTCTTCCCAAGGGCGACATGGGTCGCAGCGCGGTCGCCTTCGCACCGAGCCAACCGCGCACCGTGTACGCGGTATTGCAGGCCAAGGGCGGCGTGCTGTGGGTCTCGCACGACCTCGGCAGCCGCTGGAGCCTGGTCAGCGACAACGACAATGGCGACGTGCGGCCGTTCTACTTCACGCAGCTTGCCGTGATGCCCAACAACCCGCGGCGGCTGTTCCTGCTGTCGATGAAGCTGATGGAGAGCAAGGACGGCGGCAAGCACATGTTCTACGCCGACCGGGGCGTGCACGTCGACCATCACGCCATCTGGATCGATCCGCGCAACCCCAACCGCATCATCCAGGGCAACGACGGTGGAGTCTATCTCTCGCTCGACGGCGGCAAGCACTGGCGCTATCTGGACAACCTGCCGATCGAGCAGTTCTACCAGGTGGCCACGAGCCCGAGCGATCGTCCCTGGCCCTACCTGGTGTGCGGCGGACTGCAGGACAACGATGCCTGGTGCGGCGCGAGCAGCGACTACCGGCGCGGCGGGGTGACCGGCGCGCAGGACTGGTTCGAATTCTCCGGCGGCGACGGACAGTACGCGGTTCCGGCTCCGAGCGATGCGTCGATCATCTACTCGACCACGGATGACGGCTATGCCACGGTGTACAACCGGGCCACGGAGCGGAGGCGGGGGATCAATCCGTACGTGCGCGATGAGCTGGCCGGCCTGCTGCTCTCGGGCAAGCCACCCTACGCGCAGAAGTACCGTTTCGACTGGACGACCCCGATGGCCGTCTCGCCGACCGATCCACAAGACGTCTACACCGCCGCCGACGTGGTCTTCCACAGCACCGATGGCGGCAAGCACTGGACGGTGATCAGTCCCGACCTGACGCGCGACGTCAAAGCCAAGCAACAGCCGAGCGGCGGGCCGATCGATCTCGACATGAGCGGTGCCGAGACTTATGACACCATCCAGTCTCTGGCGCTCGCACCCGCCAACCCCAATGTGATCTGGGTCGGCACGGATGACGGCTGGGTATGGGTCAGCCGCGACGATGGCGCGCATTGGGCGAAGGTGACCCCGCCGGGCGCGCCGCAGTGGGCCCGCGTGTACCACGTCGAGCCCTCGCCGTTCGCCGCCGGCACCGCCTATGCGGCGTTCGACGGCCATGAAATCGGCAACGATGCCCCGTATGTCTATCGCACCACGGATTACGGCAAGCATTGGACACGCATCACCCGCGGACTGCCCGACAGCAGCGTGGAAGTCGTGCGGGAAGATCCCAACCGCCCCGGCCTGCTGTTCGCCGGCACGATATCCGCCGGCCTGTACGTCTCATTCGATGACGGCGGACACTGGCAGCCGCTGCACGCCAACTTGCCGTGCGGCGTGTCCGTGATGGATATTGCCTTCGCGCCGCACCACCGCGGCCTGTTGCTGGCCACGCACGGTCGCGGCATCTGGGTGCTCGACAATCTGCGGCCCATCGAGCAGTACAGCGCCGCCGTGGCGCGCGCGCCGTTCCACGCGTTCACCGCTTCACCGGGCGTGCTGCTGTACCGCGTGCATACCAACGGCGTGGGCCCGAGCGCCTATCGCGCGCCGAACGCACCCACCGGAACGGTAATCAGCTATAACCTCGCGAAGACGCTCAAACCGACCGCCGCGCAAAAGGCGGCGCACCGCGGCCCGGTGCGCATCACGATCCGCGATTCCGCCGGAACGCTGATCAAGACCCTGTACGGCCCCGGCAAGGCCGGCATCGATACGGTCGTGTGGAATCTGGACTACCGGGCCCCCACGCGGCTGAATCCCCCGCTCGGCAAGCCACCCCATGCCCACGGCTCGGGCGGCGGCTCCGGTGCGCCCGCCCTGCCCGGCCGCTACATCGCGACACTGCACGCCGCGGCGTACGCCCAGAAGGTGACGCTGAAGGTACGGCCCGATCCCCGCTACACGGTCAGCCTCGCCACCGAGCGCGCCGACACCCGGGCAGCCTTGGCGACGCGCGCCGAGCTGTCCGCGGTCAACAGCCTGCTCAATCACGTCGCGGCAATGCGCGCGAAGCTGGCCGCGGTGCTTGCTCGCGGGCGCAGCGATGCCGAATGGGGACAGCAACATGCTGCGCTGATCGCCCGAGGCAAGAAACTGCTGAAGACGCTGAGCACGTATCAAAGCCTGCTGTGGAATCCGCACACGCAGCACGACGCCTCGGAGGACTTCCTCCGTCACTTCTCGCGCCTGCACCGCCGGGTCGAGACACTCTACGAGATGTGCGCGGGCCTTTGGGGGGAGAAACCCCGCGCCCAGTGGCTGGCGTTGATCCGCGCCGACCGGCGCCAGATCGAGGGACTGCTCACGCGTTACGACGGAACCTTGCTGACCGCCGTCAAGGCATGGAACCGAGCGGCCTACGCCGCCGGGATCGCCACACTCCCGACGGGCAGCCCCGTGACGCTGCACGGCGAACCGGCGCTGCCGCCGGCGGCCGGGTCATAGCCCTGGAGCCGAGGGCGGAGCGATAGGCTCCGCCCTCCGTCCCCGCGCACAGCGCGATCCCCTCCGACGGGTTGCGCACGACAGACGTCCGCGCATCCCTACCGCCGTACTCGCGGATGAGCCGCGGGCGGCGCCCGTACGGCAGGACGGGGCATCCTGAACGGCGGAACCCTCTGTATCATCGAGTGCTATAGTATTCTTTACCATGGAGAAGCTGGCGCTCGACTCCTACGTCATGGACGTGCTGATGCCCGATCTAGTGGGGCACGATCACAAGCCGTCGGCGTTCCTCGTATATCTATTTCTCCTGCACCAGAGCCGGCACGGCCGACACCAGCAGGTCACGATCAGTCTGCAGACGATCGCCACCCGCACCGGACTGTCGAAATCGAGCGTTCAAAGCGCGATTCGCCACCTGAAGCGCCGCGGATTGCTCGATGCGAAAACGCAGGCGACCGCCACGGCGCCGGTGCGGCGCATCATGCGACCCTGGATCAAGTGAAGCGCTCGTTCGCCCCAATCGGCTGGATTACATTCGCCGCATCGATCTGCGCACTATCCGGCTGCGCATCCGTCCCGCCACAACGACCCGTCAACGGCTACTGTGTCGCCGATCATGGCTGTTACCGCGTGCTCGCCAGCGCCGTCGGCTACACGGCCACGGGCACGGCCTCCTGGTACGGCACCGGCGATGCCGGCCGGCCGACCGCGAGCGGTGTGCCCTTCGATCCCAATGCCATGCGGATCGCCAACAAGGTCCTGCCCTTCGGCACCTGGGTCAAAATCCGCAATCTGCATAATGGCCGCGAGGCCGTGGCGATGGTCGATGACCGCGGTCCCTTCTACGGTGGCCGCATCATCGACGCGACTCCGGCCGTCGCACGCCAGCTGGGCTACTTCCTGGACGGAACGGCGCCGGTGCGCGTCGAGGCGATACCGCCGGGCGAACTGAGCGCTGCGCAGCGCGAGGCGGCACAGACCGACGAACACGTTGCCGTCGACTATGCGCGCCAGCACCCCCACGGACTGCTCGCCGAGGCGGGCCACTTCGCGCTGCGGGGCGTCATCGACATCACCTCCACCGGATTTCACCTGGTGGTGGGTGTCGTGTGGGACACGCTCGAAGTGGGCTACGACATCCTGCGCCATCTGTGAAGGATCGACGGGGCCGCGTGGGACCCCGTTCTGCCGCGGTCCCACGATGCTCGAGCCGCGCTGGCCCATGGCCGCGGCCCACGTCGCCTGCGAATATGCGTCTGCCTCCATGCCGGGGTGGTCCTTCGCCGCGACCTCCTCCGAGCCGCCGTAACTCTTCGGCTTCTTCCCCAAAACCGGCGATCGGGCCGGCGCCTCACCGGCGCCAGCCGCCGCGCCGCCGATTCGCTCCGGACCGAGGGTCGCTATGGTTTGATCTGTCCTCGAATCGCGCCGGCCGGATGCTTGTGCGTGTGCACGTTGAGATACAAGTCCCCGTCCAGGTAGGCGCGGTACTGCGCCGGCGTGAGCTTTGCGCCGGCCGGCACGAACCAGGTGTTGTCCCGTCCGTGCTTTAGCCAGATGAGGATCGGCCCGTTCTTGCCCGGCGCGCCCTCGTGTATGTGTACCATGAACGGCTTGATGCCGCGGACGATCACTTTGCCGCTGACGTGCCGCTGCGGGGTGACCGTGATGAACGCGTGACCGCTGCCCACGGTGGTAACGGGCGGAGCCTCCTGGGCACCGGTAAGCACGACCTGCGAGGTGTGCGCACTCGCAAGTCCGATGCCGGCCACCAGCAGCATGACGGCCGCAGTCCGCTTTAGGAATGCATGCATGTGACGCTCCTCGTCGTAAAGATCGGAGCGCCGACCCTATCACCGTCGCCAGGGCTTCGCCATCGTTCGGACGTCGGGCCTTCCAGACATCGGTGTCTTACCGTCAAGCTCTAGAATACTGCCGTTGTCGGACACCGGAGACGGGGTTCCACGGCGGTCGCGGAATGCACGCCGCAGACGGTGGGCCGTACCGGCGGGCCCCACAGCCGGCCAGGATGCGGCTCACGACAGCTCGGCTCGCCGCCATGCACGCCCCCCTACAAGCGGCACGCCGCACCGGGCAAGAACTTCCCGCAGATCCCGCAGCGGCGGAAACACCTCGTTGTTCCAGTCGGCGCCCTGCGCATCGTGCGCGCGCTGCTCGTATTCCACGATTTCCTTGTCCTCCAGAAAGATCCGCTCGGTAAACCACGTGACGAACGGCCAGACCAAATGGATCAGGCCCGGCACCGGCGGCTTCTTCACGGACAGAAAGCCGAAGGTGCGGTTCGTGCGGTGCTCGGCATCGATCGGCGTGTAGCACAGCCACACGTCCAAAACCGGGTCCTGCGTCTCATGGATATCGCGCCCGACCCAGACCTTCAGGCTCTGGCAGGGGTAGTCGGTACGGATGCGCATGTGGTCGCGAAAGTCCTCTCGCTCTTCGCTGCGCTTGCGCATCATGTTGACGATCACCTGTTCGCCCACGCTCGGCGTACCCTCGGTGCGGCTGAAGCTGTATTCGACTTGCGCCCAGTCCTCCCCGTGCTGCCGACCCAGGCAGCTGGCGCGGATCGAGCCCATCTGCTTGCGGTGCAGGAACTGATGATTCATGTCGAACAGGTTCTCGTGCATGAACGTGTAGTGGCAGTTCACCTCTCGATTGAGCCGACGGGTCTTGTATCCTTTATGGCCCGCCGCGCCGAGCGCCGCGGGCCACCGCTCCTGCGCCAGCGCCGGATTGCCGGGGAACACCAGAATCAAGCCGTCCATCTCGCGGACCGGGTAGCTGTGCACGCCGTTGGGCCTGCGCTCCTTGCCGAGGTACGGCACGTCCACACATTTCCCGGTGCAGTCGTATGCCCACCCGTGATAGTGACACTTCAGCTGATCGCCGCGCACGACGCCCAGGTGCAGAGGAACCTGGCGGTGCGCGCAGCGGTCCTCGAGCGCGAAGACCTTGCCGCTCGCGCCGCGATACAACGCGATCGGCTCGCCGGCGAAATGGCGTCCGATGATCCGGCCCGGACGCACCTCATCGGACCATGCGAGCGGATACCAATAATCCGGATTCGCGGCCGAGCGCCTGAGATCCCCCGTTCCCACCCGGCCAGTGGAAGTCACTGTCGCCTGATCATTCGGCATCTACCGCCCCTCAACTTGTTGTAAAAAGAAAGACAGTTTACCCTCTTGCCCAGACTGCGGCGAGAAGCGCCGTGCGACCCGGCGTCCCAGGAGACGGCACCGCCTGAAAACGCAACGAAATCCGGCGCTTGAGGCCTGAGTGAGCCCGCCCCGGCTGATTGTCGCGCCCTCGCCCTATGCGTAGCAGAATCTCTTCGCTCAATTTCATATTGCGAATTCTGGCGATCACGGCCGGGGCGTTTGTTCTTTTCGGATCCCTCGACGCCGCGCTGGGGCGCGAAGTCGCAACGTACGCCGTGCAGTGCGTCGTTCTAGTCTACGTGTGGTCGTTGGTGGGCCAATCGCTGCGCAATCCCCGGCAGCTCGTATTGCTTCGGGGCATCCGGCCGCGACACTTCCTGCAGGCGCTACTGGTCCTGGCGGCGGCGCTGAGCGCGGTCATCGCGCTGCTGATTCCGCACACCTTCCTCCGGTGGGGATGGTGGGACTCCCTCGGAGGAAACGGCAGCGTGATCCTCGGCCAAGCCACCGGAGCGGCCTCGCTCCTGTCGCGCGTCGTGCTGCCGGCGCTGATCGTCGTTGCGCTGCTGCTGTGCCTGTGCGGTTTCGCGTTGCGCGAGGAACGCATGTTCAGGCGCGGAGACGAGCGGCGGCACCTGGGCAGCCGCCTCTGGCGCTCGCTGCTGTTCGGTCTCGCCCATCTCATCATGGGCATTCCGCTCGGCGCGGCCATCGGGCTCGGTGTCGGGGGCTTCGGGTTCAGCCAAGTGTATCTGAGCCGCTGGCGCGAGAGCCGCTCTCGCTACCAGAGCGTGCTCGACTCCACCAGAGTCCATGTCGTCTACAACCTGATCCTCATCAGTCTGGTCATCGTCCTGCTGGTGGCAGCGAGCCGGACAAGTCCGGGCGCGCGGACGACCTGAGCGCGGATCGGCGAGGCAATCCTCCGCGCTCTGCCGCGCTCAACCGGCGTGAGCGCTCAAGAGGTTCCCAGCTCGATGTGCTCGACGGCGAACTCGGCGCCGGGAACGCTGCGCTGGCGCGTGCGGAAGTCGCTGTACAAGGAGATGGCGTCGGCGCCGGCGCGGCGAACCTCTTTCGGGACCTTGGGAACGCGCTTGCGCGTTGCCAGGCGCGATTCCACGATCCCCGTATCCTCGAGGGTGATCTCGACTTTTCTGACTGTTCCGAGCATCTGCGTCACTCGCCTCCGCGTTGATCCGCTTCCGAGCCATCGAACCTTCTGGGGTTCGATCGCCCCACCGGTGTGCTAGCGGCCCGAAGCCGAGTGACTTGAACCTCATGTCCGCAAATCAGCACTCGCCCGCGGTCGCGGCAACAGCGTGCCGCAGCGGCGGCCGAATCTTGCCGCCCCGGCGCCGCGCCCGGCAGGTCCGGCCGCTCCTCAGGCCGCGCGCACGGAGCGAGCGAGCCGCCGCGGCCCTGCGCCATCAGGAATTACGCGGGCGGGGCCGCAGCGTCTGGAGACGGGCCAGCGGCATCCGCCCAGTATTCCGGCGACGCGATCCAACCACGCCACAACGCTTCAGCGGCGGGGCCTCCCCCGCGGAGCAGCTCGCGCCGACGCCGCAACGCGCGCGCGTATGCAGGATCGTACAGATCCGACAGGTCGTTCTCGTACTCCCGCAGTGCGTTGCAGTGCCCGGCGAGCCAGCTCGCGACCGCTCGCCCGGCCAAGACTCCGGAATACACCGCGGCCTCGATGCCGGCGCCCGTCACGGGATGGGTCAGACCGGCTGCATCGCCGGCCAACACCGCGGCGACGGCGCCGAGCGCTCCGATGGCGCGCAGGCGACCGCCAACCGGGATCAACCCCCCCGTCGTCGACGACGGAGGCGCCGCCTGCACTCTCGCATTCGCGGCCAGACGGGCGTGCAGATCCCACAACAGCGGCTTGAGGCGATCACGGCGGTGAAAATCGACGCCGACCCCGAGATTCGCAGCGCTTCCCTTGGGGAACAGCCACGCATACCCGCCTGGATAGGCGGGACTGAGAAAGATGTCCGTGGCCTCGTAGGGTTGGCGCAGGCCCACGGTAAACTGCCGGGCCGCCACGAGCTGACGATTCGATTGGCCGATCGCCGCACCCACCCGCGACCGGGGTCCGTCGGCACCGACCAACGCGCGCGGGCGGATGAGCGCGCCGCTCGAGAGGCGCACACCCCCATCGGCGCGGACCTCGCAGACCGCCACGCCGAGTCGGATATGCGCCCCTGCGGCCGCAGCCCGGCGCGCCAGCGCCTGATCGAACGCGCTGCGGCAGATCATGCGGCCCCGAAAGTCCTCGCTCACCCGCGGCCGCTCCTCCTGCACCGCCGTGACCATGCGCACGATCCGCTGCGTCGCGATCCCCTCCCAGGAAAACTCCTCCATGCTGAATGCGCTCGACACGAACTCGGCGCATTGGACCGGCTCACCGATGCGCCGGCGCCGGTCCACCGCGAGCACTCGACAACCCGCGGACGCCGCGGCGGCGGCGGCGCTGGCGCCCGCCGGACCGAGTCCCACGACCAGCAGATCCGGCCGCTCCTCAGGCTGTGCGTCCGCGGCTCGATCCACCCTCGGGGACGCCCCGGCGGGAAACATTGAGGGTCTCGCGCCCGCTCAGCGGCGCTTGGGGCAGAACTGTTCGTGCAGTGTCTTCATCAGCGCGGCCACCTCCTTGCTCGCCAGAACGTAGTAGACCGACTGGCCGCGGCGATGCGCCTCGACGACGTGATGGTCGCGCAGCAGCGAAAGATGCTGCGACACCGCCGACTGGCTGACGCCGACGCTCGACTGCAGCTGGTTCACCGACTTCGCGCCCTCGGCCAGCTGACACACCAGCAGCAGCCGCACCCCGTTGGCGATGACCTTGAGCACATCGCTGGCCCGTTCCGCGTTGGCCTGCAACTCGGTCAACTCCCGGGGGCGCAACGTACCCGCGAGCTTCGCGGCGACCGGCGCGGATCTGGCTCGCCCCGTCATCCGCCGCACCCCGCAAAGCCATCGGCGGTCATCTTCGCCTCGTAGGGACCCGCGACGTCGACTCCCGCCACCAGCGTCGGCCTGACCGTGCCCCAATCGAGCGGCTTGATCACCAGCAGCCAGCCCTTCTCATAAGGATCCTCGTTGGCAATCGCAGGGGTGGCCACCATCGCCTCGTTGACCGTGGCCACGGTGCCGGCGCAAGCCAGCTTCGCCGGCCCCACCCACTTGCCCGACTCCACGGTCGCGCAGGACTTGCCGGCCTTGACCTCCTTGCCGACGGCCTTGGGCGTATAGGCCACCAGCCGCCCGGCCATCGCCGTCGCAACGGCGGTCATGCCCACCTTGACGCTGCCGTCGTCGAGTTCCTGGTACCAGATGTGGTTCGGCACGTCGTACAGCAAGTTGTCCGGCAGATTGCACCCGCGCACCTTGGCCATATCGAATCCCCTCTTTTCAACCTCGCACTCACTCCGCCGCAGTGCGCAGCGGACGCGATGCGCAGCAGAACTCCCCGAGGCGCTCCATTTGTAATTTACCGGCGACGAACAGGTACAGATGGTTCGCCAGCCGCGCCATCATCAGCGCCCGGGCACCGCCGCGGGCATCGCCCGGCTCCAATGTTAGCAGATTGTAATGATAGACCAGCTCGCGGCAGCTCTCGCGGCAGGCATTGAAGCTCGGCTCGCCGCGCGCGCCCTGATGATGCAGCGCGAGCAGCCGGAATCCCTCGCGGCGCCCGCCCGTGGGCCGCCCGCCCCGGGCGGATATCCAGTGCTCGAGCACCTCCTCCGCCAAGTCGAGCACCGTGCCGGCATCGCCGGCCTGCGGTCCCTTCTCCAGCAATTGCGCCAGGCACCGCTCGATCTGTGCCAGACTCCTCATGTCACACCCCGGGCGGCCAGCACCTCGCGCGCGTCCGATACGTTCTCCTGCAGACCCACCTTGCGCGGCGACAGACCGAGCGCGAGCCCCAGGAGCTGCGTGAAATAGATGATCTTGACGCCGGTCCGCACGCCGAGTTTCTTCTCCGCCCGCACCTGGTGCAGCTCGAGCCCCGAATGGCAGGTCGGGCACTCCGTGGCGATCACCTCGGCTCCGGCGGCCTCGGCGGCTTGCAGGATGTTCAGCACCAGCCGCGTCGACATGTCGCTGTCCGAGAGGGTATGCGCGCCGCCGCAACAGGCGGTTTTCAGCGGAAACTCGACATTCTCGGCGCCGGCGGCCGCGAGCAGATCGTCCATGAAGTGAGGCTTGGCGGTTGATTCGCTTCCCGGCCCCGAGTCCTTCTCCGGAAAGATATGCCTCGGCCGCGTATACATGCAGCCGTAGTAATTGGCGACCTTCAGACCCTTCAGTCCGCCGCGCATTCTGCGTCTCAACTCGTCTTCGCCTATCGCGGCCTTGAGCCACTCCAGTGCGTGCACGGTCTCGACGTCTCCCGGCCGATAGGCCGGATCGCCCGCTTTGCGCGCCAGGCGCTCGACCACTTCGGCGCTGCCGGGATCGTTCGCAAGGTCATGCTCGGCCTTCTTGAGGTTGTGGTAGCAGCCGTTGCACGGCGCCATGACCACGTCCATGCCCAGCCGGTTGGCGGTCAGCGACAGGACCCGTGCCGAAAGGTAGGTCTGAACCTTCGGGTCGACGTTCTTCGCCTCCATCGCACCGCAGCAGTTCCAGTCGGGAACCTCGACCAGATCCAGGCCCAGCGCCTTGCCCAGTTGCCGGGTCGAGCGGTTGTAGGCATGTCCCGTGCCCTCGAGCGCGCAACCGGGATAATAGGCGACGCGGCGGTATTTATCGGCTTTGTTCTCGGACATGGCTGCGCCTCCTAACCGCCCGATGCGCCGGAAGCATCCTGACGCGCGGTCTCGATCAAATCGGCCAAGCCCAGCGCGCGACGGTGCCCGGCGTTCTGCTCGTGCACGTATTCGCTCAGGGCGTCGCGCGCGCCAGCCCAGCCCCGCGCTCGCGGCGCGCGCAGACTCGACAGACCCATCCGTGTCAACAGGCCCACAGGCAGATGCCGCAGCAGGCGCCTCGCCATCTCCACGAGCCAATCCTGCCTGAGCCTCTGTCCGGTGCGGGCGAAGAACCGCCTCATGAGGCGCCCCTCCTCGATCCGGCCGCGCCGGATGATCTGTTCGGTGAACTCCTCGTCGAATACCGTCGAGGGGGACTTGCGCGTGTGGCCCTTGAGCTCGAGCCAGTGGCTGAGCGCCTTCATCACGCCCTCCGGAAACACATCGCGGGGACAGGCATAGGTGCATTTGTTGCACGACACGCACTGCCAGATGATCTCCTTGTCCCGCAGCAGCTCCGACTCGAGCCCCATGCGCACCAGATAGATCCAGAAGCGCGGGTTGAAGTCCGGATTGACCGCATTGACGGTGCAGGCGTTCGTGCACGAGCCGCACTGCCAGCAGCGGTGAATGTACTCGCCGCCGGGAAGCGAGGCGATCTGCTCCTGCAGCTCCTCGTTGTAGTCGGACACCACGCGCGACTGGATAAAAGTGCTCCAATGGCCGGATACGTCGACACCGTCGACCACCAGCTGATCGTGCGTGCGCAGATCTTCCGGGCGGATGAGCGATTGTTCATGAATGGGCATGTGGGCTCAATCCGGCGTTCGAGCCGGTTCGCTTCGCCGTGCGGCGTTATCGCCGAGCGCGCCGTCGCAATGCGACAGGTGGATGCCGCTCCCGACGGCATCGAGGCCGAGCAGCCGCCGGGTATATTGCGAGGGATCTTCCTCGGCGCTGAAATCCACGCGCAAGTAGCTGCCACCCTGGGCACAGATGTATTGGGCGTAGATCTGTGCGCACAGAAGATCGACGTAGCGGATGACGTCGCGGAACACGCCTTTGCTGGCGAGAAAGCCGCTGAGTTCCTCGCGCAGCGTCAGAAACGCCGCGCAGCTGTCCGGCACGTCGATATGCGCGCCGTCTTCGCCGCCGAACCAGATCTCGCGCAACACTCCGGTATTCGCCGCGCGGTCCCAGACCCATCGGGTCATCATCGGGAAACGCTCCGGCGCCAGCTGGTGGAGCAGTTCCGCGCCCAGATCCCGCACCCACCGAGGGCGCTCGGCCGCGCAGAACCCATCCCCGAACGCCGCGAGCCCCTCATCGACACGGCTGTTGTCCCGCAGAGCGTCCAGCAGCCGGCCGATATCCGCCTTCAGTCCGTCGAAGGCCGGACGTTCCATCCAGGGCGCGATCCGTCTGCGCACGGTCGGCATGAACGGCAGCAGAATCCGCAGCGTTTCCGGCTCGAGTCCGGCGGCAGCCGCGCCATCCTCGCCGAGGACGCTGCGGAACAAGTCGCTCTTCAGTTCGAGGGCCCGGACATACTGCTCGACTCCACCGCTCGCCTCGCAGCTCACGGCCAGCCGAGCCAGGCCGTCGGCGAGCCGCGGGCCGCTCAGCTCCAGCCGGATCGGCGGCGGCGCCGCGGAAAGTCGTATCGGGGAACGCGCCACGCTTCGCCTTCAGGCGCTCGCCTCGGCCGGGCGCACCAGCGAGAGCGCCCGTGCCGCCGCCGCGTACGCCTGTGCAATCGAATCGTCAATGGTCTCCGGTCCCGCCGCGGCGCCGGCCACGAACACTCCGGGGCGCGACGTCTCCGCCGTATTGCCATAGGAATTTCCGCGTTCCAGGTACCCGTTGGGCTCGAGCGCCACGCCGAAGACCGTCGCGATCGACTTGTTGTCCACGTTCGGGTCCATGCCGATCGCATGCACGACCAAATCGAAGGGAATCGTGATCGGCCGCTTCACCAGGGTGTCTTCGCCCTTCACGATGAGCTTCTCTCCGTCCGAGGTGACCTCCGCGATGCGCGCCTTGATGTACTTGATCTTGAATTCCTCCTGGCTGCGCCAGTAGTACTTCGTCTCGTACAGGCCAAAGGTCCGGATGTCCATGTAATAGATATAGACGTGGCAGTCCGGCAACTGCTCACGAATCTCCATGGCGATGTTCGCCGAGACGGTGCAGCAGATCTTCGAGCACCAGGGACGGCCGATCTGTCGATCGCGCGACCCGACGCACAGCAGGATCGCCACGCGCTTCGGCGCGCGCCCATCCGACGGGCAACGCACGCCCGTGCCCGCGGAAATCATCTGTTCCACCTGCACCGTCGTCACGACGTCCGGATAGGTGCCGAAGCCCCACTCGGGCTTGTTGAGCGAGTCGAAATGGGTGAAGCCGGTGCACAGGATGACGGCGGCGGCCCGCACCGCGGCGCCGTCGGAGAGCTCTGCGGTGAAATCACCCGGGCCGCCCTTCAAGGCCGCCACGGTGGTGCTCAGTCGCACCTGCGCCAAAGGCTGCGTCTGTACCCGGCCGACCATGCCGCCGATTGCGTCCTTGGCCCACTCACCCGAGGGCACCAGTTTGGCGTAGCCGGACAGGATCGGCGCCCCGCCGAGGCGCCCGGCCTTCTCGACCAGCACCACCTGTTGGCCGACGGCCGTCAGCGCGCTCGCCGCCGCCAGTCCCGCCGGCCCCCCGCCGACGATCAGCACCGGTCGGCTCATCCGGCCCGACCCGCCGTTTGCCCATCGGGCTTGAAGCCCGGACCGGAGGTGATCTTGCGCTTCGGGTCGTACAGCGTCTCGATGCGCCCGGCGGCGACCTCCTTCAAATACTCTTCGAACTCCGCCTTGCGCGCCTGCCAATCGATACCGAGCTTCTCCATGAGCGTCTCGGTCGGCGAGGCGTGCCAATGCGACTGCACGATCTTGTACGGATGCGCGCCGCAGACCAGCGCCGCGAACTGGCAGTCCGCCAGCACCGGCAGGCTCACCGGGCGGCCGTCGGCCTTGCTGATCCACTGGTTCTTGTCGAGCGTGGTGATGCAGCCGGTGTCGTGGCCGATCATCACGTCGGCGTGGGCCTCCTCGACCGCCACCCGGATCTTGCGGTCGATCGCGAAGGAGCGGGTGAACTCCCGCTCGGAGATGATGTGGCGGAAACCGAAGCCGCAGCAGTCGTACCACGTCTTGTAGTCGATCACCTGGGCGCCGAGGGTCTGCATCAGTCCGGTCGAGACGGCAACCCGGTTTCCCTCCAGCACTTTGTCGTCATACACGACGTCCTCCGGCACCATCTTGTACACGTGGCAGGCCGGATGAATGGTGGCGCGGATCCCGCTGCAATCGATCGTCTGCAGATTCCGGATGTCGTCGCGCATGACGTGCAGCCACTCGGAGTAGTGCACGATTTCCTCGGGAATCAGCAGCTTGCCGTCGACCAGCCGGCCGAGCTTGCCGAGAATCTGCCGGACCCGCTCGCGCAGTTTCGCCGACTGCAGCAGGTAGCCGCGCACTTCCTTGTAATTGCCGAACGAGGTGCCGCAGTGCACCAGCGGATAGTAGTAGCCATCCGGCAGTCCCTGCGCCTTCGCGGCGACGTACGCCTGATGGAAATTGCGCAGAAACACCGCGGCAAGGCTCTCGATGTTGCCGATTCCCGAGCCGTGATAGTTCCAGGCGGTGCACGAAGTCTGATCCGTCTCGTCGAGATATTCCGTGCCGAGCCGGTTCATCAACCACAGCAGCGAGGCCGGATACCCGGGAATGTTGCCGCATTGCCCGCACGACTTGTGATGCCACAGCCGCACCGTCGGGATCTTCTTCTCCCAGCCGTACAGTGTCCGGACCACGATCGGCTTGTGCGCCTCGGTCACCCGGTGAACCACGATCTGCCCGTCCTTCTCGAGCTCCCACATGGCGTCGCGGACATCGGCGACCCGATCCTTGCCGGTCAGCATCGAGCGCCGGTCGATGATCTGCTCGACCCAAGCGGTGGCGGCCTGCGCATCCTGGGCGGCGAGGCCGGAACTGCGCCATTCCGGGCCGTGGCCGGTGAAACGGCCGCCCGTTGGTTTCTCATCTGACGTCATGGCTGGCACCTCTGTGGTCGTGAATCGGCGGACGGCAGCGCCTCGGGGCCCGAGGCCGGTTCCTCAGTCCTCGCCCTGCGCTTCCTGCCAGTCCGAGTACTCGTCGCGCTTGTCGTCCATGATGTCCTGAATCACATCGAACAGATTCGGATCGATCGTCTTCAGACTGTTGGTCACCCCGGTCTCCTCCCAGATCGTGTACAGCTCCACCGACGTCTTGAGATTGACCTCCCAGGCCGTCTTGGTGGTATGCAGGGTGGGCACCGGGATCGCTTTGCGCAGCGTGTCGAGCGGCGCGTCCACCTTCGAGACGTTAGGTCCCCAGTCCGGGAAGGCGTCCCGGCTGATCATGTCCGGAGAAAGCTGGTTTCCGGTCGAGATGAGCTTGAGCATCACGCGACTGAACGGCCGCAGCACGTTCTTGGCCGATTCCATGCCGTGCTTGATCGCGACTTCGCGCATCAGCATCACCAGACCACCGGGGGAGTTGCCGAACGGGCAGCGCGCGGCGCACGTGTAGCACTGGGCGCACGCCCAGATCTTCTCCTGCATGGCGTCGTAGATGCCTTCCAGGTTCTCGGTCCACAGCAGCTGCACGATCTCGCGCGGGCTGTAGTCGTAGTAGTGGGCCGAGGGGCAGGTCGCGGTGCAGATGCCGCAGTTGAGACAGCCATTCAGCTGGTGATCGAATCTGAGATCGGACTGGATGTCCTGGAAGATCTCCTCGAGCTTGGTCCGCTCGAGCGGTGCGCGCGCGGACACCGGATCGCCGATGTGCTCCTGCACTCGCGTCGCATGCTCTTGGGTCATGCCCGCAATCCGCCGTCAGTAGGTGAGCACGCGGTATTCGTCGTCCATGACGCGCTCGATCAGGTAGGCACCGCCGACGATGCCACCGCACTCGGGAATCAGGTCCTCCTGAGTCATGTCAAACAGGTCTAGATTGGGGGAACAGCACAGAAACTTCACGCCCGCCTCGTGCGCGTCCTTGATGAAATCGAGCACGGACTTCGGCGAGCCGGCCTTGACGAACAGCCGTTCGGCCACGCCCTTCTTCAGCAGTCTCCCGGCAGTGGCCGTGCACACGACCTCGACCTCGAAGTCCATGGCCGCCGCGACCGTGGCCTGGAAGATCGGTGCGCCGATCTCCTCGCCGTTGCGCGGATCGGTGTTGGCCATCACGATGATCAGCTTCGATGCCATGTGTTGTCCGCAATTGACCGCGCCGCGCATTTCGGCCGAGACAGACACCGTCTCGACCCCCCAATCTGATATTAGTGATATCTTATTTATTGACGTGCGTCAAGGTCCGCGAGCGCGCCGGACTCGTCGGAGCTTCAGCGCGGCACACCCGCCCCATGCGGCGGGGTCGGCTGACACCACTCGCGCCAGCGCCATTCGTGTGCATGGCGGTCACTACGCAGCGGGCGGGTCACCGTACAACACGTCCCGGGGTGATGTCGTCGTGGGCCGCTCCCCGACGAAGCAACGTAAATCCGACAGACTAGCGAGACGGCGGCAACATCAGATCCAGCATCCGCACCAGGCCGGACATGATAGCCGCAAGCGCAATCTCGATCTGCGCCTGGGCGGCGCGTAACGCGGCCAAGCCCGCGGCCGTCTCGTCCGGCGCTTCCGCAAACTCCATGATCAGATCCTCCACGATCGCCGACTTGATGCCCGGATGACCCGCGAATCCAAATGCGCGCTCGCCAAGCTGGAAAAGTGCCCATCCGCCCTGCCCGTCACGGGCCAGCACGCGGGCACCGGCCGGGAGCGACGCGCTGTCCCGGCCGTAGCGCACCAACGGATAGATCGGCGGCAACAGTCCTCCCAGGGCGCCCTCCACCGTGCGCGTGGCGGTACCGACATCGAGCATGAGCTTTCCCGCTGCCGGGCTGCCCCCGCCGGCCAACGCCAGGATCTGTGCGCCGAGTCCGAATCCGATCACCGGCCGCGACGCCGCGAGCGCCGCGGCGGCGAGCTCGATCTCCGCCTCCAGCCACGGCAGGCGGGCCACGCCAGGCACGATACCCCACGGGCCGCCGCCGAGCAGCACCAGTCCGGCGGAAGTCTCCTCCAATCTCGGCAGTCGGCCGCCGGCGGTGAACGGACGGAAATAGCGAAAGCCGATCCCGCGGATTTCCAGGTGGTCCTCGATCAACCCGAGATACTCCGCCGCGGTGTGCTGGACCACGGCCAGCTTGGTGGGCAGAGCGCGCATGAGCAGTCAGGCCGGCGCGTGCGCCGTTGCCGACAACGCCGTCTCGATCGCGCGTTTGAAGTCCGCCGCGCCGACCGACAAGGTGCTGGCGGGATGCTCCAGGAAGAACCGCTCGATCGTCTCGCCGACGGACTCGATCTCGATGCCCCGCAGGCGGCTCTCCAGGTCCAACACGAGCCGCGGCGGCGCCACGAAGAAGTCCCCGCTGATCAGTACCTGGCCGATACGGCGGCCCTCGGGCCCCTCACGGCGCAAATACGCCGTGATCGTCCCGCCCGCGCCGGCGCAGGTTCCCACCGAGACCGCCGCGCCGCGCGGCGGCCCGTCGATCTCGGCGACGAACTCCTCCGTGCCGATCCATCGTGCGTGCAACTCACGCCCCAGCTGCAGCACGGCGGCATGCGAGTCGGCCTCGGCCGGCTGGAACTCGATGCCCAGCCGCTCGCAAAAGCCGTCGAGCAGGGCCTGCTGAACCTGCCCGATGGTGGGCGTCCGCGCGCCCAGCAGCTCGCGCAGACTCACCACCCGCTGTGCCGCCGAGTCGAGGCCGTGCCGAACGATCTTGGCCCGTGGCACGCGCAGCGCGCCCAGCAGGCTGGTGGTATCGAGCTCGACGAGCACTGTTCCCTGGTACAGCAGCGTATCGCCGTCGAAGAACCCGCCGGTTCCGCCGAGCTTGCGCCCCTCGACCTCCAAATCGTTGCGCGGCCGGAAGCGGACTTCGATGCCGAATCGGCTGAGCCCCGCGGCAGCGGCCTCGCAGACTGCCCGGGCCATCTCGTCGAGCGAGGGGCCACCGAGCGCGCCCCGGCCGAACACCAGCGCCCAGCCGAGCTGGCCCGGATCGAGATAGATCGCCCCGCCGCCGGTGATGCGCCGGCCGACTTCGATGCCGCGCTGCCGGCAGTAGTCGACATCGATCTCCGCGCTCAGCGACTGGTGGCGTCCGAGGAGCGCGCTCGGCTGAAAGTGGATGAAGCGCACAGAATCGGCCAGCCGTCCCGTCTGATGCAGCTCGAGCATGGCCTGGTCGAGCGCAATGTTGAGCCTGCCGGCTCGCAGGCCGGCATCGAGCACCCGAAAGACGCGGCTCATCGCTGGTCCCGCACCACCGGAATACGCAGCTGGCGGCGGATCCGGCGCAGGTCGGCACGATTGGGCGCGAACGGATAGCTCGCGATATCGTGTGGCGGCGAGTCCCCGTAGGGCCGGTCGCACGCGGAAACGTCGTCGCGAAATTTGCCGGGGCAACCCGAGGTCCGGAAAGCCACGCCGGCATCGATGACGCGCTCGAGCTCCTCGCGGGGCAGACCGAAGTCCACGACCCGGCCGAGCGCATCGAAGCGCATCTGCTCGAGACGGACCGATGCGTAATCGATCAGATAGCGGGCGAGTTGCACCCGCCGCCACTGATCCCGGGGCGTCGGCGGCAGGTGATCCATCAGCGAGCCCTGCTCCGGGAAGAAGCAGAACATGTGGCTGTGGCCGCCGAGGTCCACCAACTGCTGCACCAGCTCGAGCGCCTCGCGCTCCGTCTCGCCCATGCCGATGATGATGTGCGCACCGAACTTCTGCGGTCCGAACACCTCGCGCGCCGCATGCAGGATTTCCCAGTACTTGCTCCATTTGTGCGGAGATTGCACGCCTTTGCCGCGGGTACGCTCGAAGATCGCCGGAGTCGCCGCGTCGAGCGCGACCGTGAATATGTCGGCGCCGAGCTCCCGCAGCCGCACCACGTCGGCGCGGCTCATCGTGGTCGGGTTGGACAATATCGACACCGGTATGACCCCCGGATCGATGCGCCGCGTCCACGCCCTCAGCACGCTCACCGTATCCGCATCGGAACGCGGGTGTGTGATCATCGAGATGCACATGCGGTGGAACGGACTCGCCGCGCCGTCTCGGGCCACGATCTCCACCATCTGCTCGACGGGCACCGCCGGCCAGTCGACCCGGATGAAGTTGCGGTCCGCATAATCCCGTTCGGCTTCACGATGACGCGCCAATCCGCAGTACGCGCAGTTGGCGCGACAACCCTCCGGATAGGTCAACAGCAGGTTCAGACACCGAGTGCACTCGCAGCGATGCATGCGTCCAGGCATGAGTCCGAGGGTCATCGCCGCGGCGGTGGAGATCTGCACGTATTCCGGCGAGCGCATGTGCGGCGTCAGCACATTGTCGTTGGGCAGATAGACGCCGCTCGGCCGCAGATCAGCCGCCTTGACCGGCGCGCCATTGCGCCGCTGCGGCGGTGTTTGCACCGGCGCGCGCGGCTCCATGGTCTCGAACGCGTTGAAATCTCCGCCCGACGCGCCGCCCGTTGGGCGCTGCGGCAGGGTGCGGCAACTCATGCGGAAACTCCCGCCGGCTCCGCGCCCGCACCGCAATGGGCGCGGGCGCCGGTCACCGCGGCTCCTCCGAGCTTGATCGAGCAGCAGGCGTGCTGCTGCTCGAAGGGCCGGCCGATCGCCGTGGCGACCGCCGCCACGCCGTCGGCCGGAAACGCGATGCCGTCGAGTCCAGCCAACACGGCATAGGTGTCGGTGACGCGCTTGTGCATGCCCGGCGGCCGGGCGCATCCGAGCAGAACGCTGCGGTGCGGAAGGCGCGCGCGCGCCTCGACAAACAGCCGGCCGACCGCGCCGGTATCGGGCACCGCGAACGTTCCCGGCGTGGCGTAGAACGGCATGACGACCACCAGCACCAGCGCCTTCACGGGGTGTCTGCCGACGATGTCCAGCGCCGCCGGCTCGCCCAGCACCGCGCCGAAATGCAAACCGATGACGATATGCGGCGTTACCTCCATGGACGTGGCGCACAACGCCTCGAGCGTCGCCTCGAAATCCGCCACGGTCCGCTCCAGGTGGTACACCTCGCGGATGGTCGCCTCCGCGCCGATCACATCCATCATCGCCGTATCGATGCCGGCGGCCTCCATGGCGCGGGCGCCCGCGCGGTCCGTGAGCGCCGTATGGATCGCGATGCGCAGATCCGGATGATCGCGCTTCAACCGCTCGATCACCGGGTAGAACCGTGCATACGAAATCTCGTTGCGCCGGTTGGAGCCGCCGGAAAGCAGGAACCCCTGCAGGCCCTGACGCGCTATCAGCTCGCGCACCGTGCGCTCGAGCATCTGCGGTGTCGTGGCCGGCAGCATCGGCTCGAGGATCTTGGCCCGGCAGTGCTCGCAGTTCAGGCCGCACGCACCGCCGGTGATCGAAAAAGCCGGGAAGCTGTTCTTCGAGCAACCGCGCAGCTCGGTACTGGCGTAGTCCTTGAACGTGGGTGTTGCAAAGCGCACCGGCCGGGAGACCACCCCCGCGCCCGCCCGCTCGAGCTGCGCGACGAGCTCGGCGTCCAGGGGCGCCTCGTCGAGCTCCTCGATCGCCATCAGTTTCTCCAGCCAGCTCATGCGGCGCGCTCCACGCCGGCCCGGTGCACCAGATCCATCACCGCCTGGCGGACCGGAGCGTCGCGCGGCGGATCCGCGAGAGTCCGCTGCCATGACGGGTCGATCGCCTCATCGTCGATCAGATCGCACGACAGCCCGGCCAGAATGCGCTCGGCAGCAGCCGGCAACCGCCGCGGCAGCCGCCGGCCGCTCAACTTTCCCCACAAGCCCGTCCAGCAGCGCGCCACCGTCCACGGATTGTAGCCGCCACCGCCGAGCACGACCGCGGCCGGCGCCGCTTCGACCAGCTCCTGCACGGCCGTCCACAGCGCGCCGTTGCTCAGGGCGAGACCGCACAGCGGATCACCGCTGAGCGCATCGGTACCGCAGGTGATCACCACCGCCTCCGGCCGCAGGCGCCGCGCGTACGGCAGCACAGCGGCTTCCATCACGAAGCGCAATTCCCCGTCATGGAATCCTTTGGGCACCGGGAAGTTGACCGAGCGTCCGCCGCCGCGGTCCTCGGCGCCGCCGGTGTACGGCCAGCGCCCGGCCTCGTGAATCGAAACGGTGTGCATGCGGGCATCGTCTTGCAGCGCATTCTGAACTCCGTCGCAATGATGGGCATCGAGGTCAATGTACAGGATGCGGGACAAGCCGCGCGCGGCCAGCCGGCGCAGCGCGAACACCGGATCGTTGAAATAACAGAAGCCGCTCGCGCGCGCCGGCCGGCCGTGGTGCGTGCCACCGGCCGGGTGAAACACGACATGTCCCTCGAGCGCGAGCTCCGCCGCCAGCATTGCGCCTCCAACCGTCGCCGCGGCCCTGGCAAACAACCCGGGAAACAGCGGATTCTCACGCGTTCCGATACCGAAACGCTCGCGCTCTTCGATCGTGGCGATCCCCGCAATCTCCGCGGCGCGCAGCGCCGCGATGTACTCGGGGCTGTGGAACTCCCGGAGCTGCCGCGCGGAAGCACGCGGACAGTCACGCAGCTCACCGGCCGCAATCCACCCGAGCGCGCGACACAGCGCGAGCACCGTCGCCACGCGTGGAATTGCCAGAGGATGTCCCGAGCCGAAACCCGCCGTGTCAGCGGATATTCCGCCGATGAGCACCGCCGAACGGCTCGATCGCATGTGCCGAACCCAACCCTCAGTGCGGCCGTGGCGCGGTGCGCCAACCATCCCCGCACGGCCTTTGCTTCTCACCTTATCAGTAATTGCTTATTTTATCACCCTCTGATAGCTTGAGAGTCATCAGTTCCGGGGGGGCGAGTTCCCATGGCCGCGACAGCCGACAGCATCCCGCGTTCCACCGCCAAACGCATGTCAATCATCGTGACCAAGGGCACGCTCGATTGGGCATACCCACCCTTCATCCTGGCGACCACCGCCGCCGCGATGGACGTCAACGTCACGATGTTCTTCACCTTCTACGGTCTGCCTCTGCTGTTGAAGGATCTCGATCTCAACTTGACGCCGCTGGGCAATCCCGCCATGAAGATGCCGTTCGCCGGCAAGCACATGGGCATGCCCAACATCGCCAGCATGATTCCGGGGGTCGACGCCGCCGCCGGTCGCATGATGAGGAATCTGATGAAGAAGAAGGGGGTCGCCTCCATCACCGATCTGCGCTCGATCGCCATCGAGGCCGGTGTACGCATGATCGCCTGCCAGATGACCATGGACCTGTTCGAATACACGCTCGTGGACATGATCGAGGGACCCGAGCTCGGCGGCGCCGCGACCTACATCGAGGTCGCGACACAATCGGATATCAACTTGTTCATCTGAAGTCCGGAAATCTCTTTGGGACGCACCATGGCCAATCAGACTCTCGATGCCAAGGGCCTCAACTGTCCTCTGCCCATCCTGCGGGCCAAGAAAGCCCTGCAAGGCATGCAACCCGGCGGCACCCTCGAGGTGCTCGCAACCGATCCGGGCTCGGTCAAGGACTTCCAGGCCTTCTGCAACACCACCGGCACAGAGCTCGTCGAATCGAGCAGCGACGGCAAGATCTATCGGTTTGTACTGCGCCGCAAGAATTGAGTCGACAATGAAATAGCGCCAGAGCACCCGCACAGGGGCCTGCACAACCGGGGGACATCATGAAGCACCATGTTTGGGTGAGTGGAGCATTCACGTTTCTGGTTCTCGCCGGCGCCGCGCATGCAACCAACGGATATTTCACCGACGGCGTGGGGGTGAAGAACATGGGCATGGCCGGCGCCGGCAGCGCCGACCCGAGCGAAACGATGATCATCGCCACCAATCCGGCCGGATTGGCGTTCGTTCCCGATGATCTGGAGGTCGGCCTGGAGCTGTTCAACCCCGATCGCAGCTACAGTACGTCTTCCAGCCTGGCGAACGGCAACGGCGGGGCGTTTACGATTGGTCCGAACAACCTCACCAGCGGCAACACGCTCTTTCCGATTCCCTACATCGCGCTGCGCCGGCAGATCGACAGCCAGAACAGCGTCGCGGTGGCCTTCTACGGCCGCGGCGGGATGGACACTCATTGGACCGGGGGCACGGCGACTTTTGCCGCCGGACCCGGCGCCCCCATCATGACCCTGCCCGGCACATTCGGCATGGGCAACACCGGCGTCGATCTCATGCAGGGGTTTCTCAACCTCGCGTTCGCGCACGTCACGGCGAACCGGCATTTCGCCATCGGGGTCTCCCTGCTCATCGCCGCCCAGCGCTTCACCGCCGAAGGTCTGGGCGCGTTTGCCGGCTACACCCAGACCTTTGCCGCAAGTGGCGGCACCGTCCTGCCGAACGCCTTGACCAATACCGGCGCCCAGATGTCCTACGGGGGCGGCGCCTCGGTGGGCATCGAGTGGCGGCCCCTGCCCCGTTGGGCGTTCGCGGCGGCCTACACTTCGAAGATGTACATGACCCGGTTCACTCACTACAGGGATCTGTTCGCCGGTCACGGGTCATTCGACATTCCCGCCTCGGCGACGGTGGGTATAACCTACAAGCCGAGCCATGCGCTGGCCTTGAGCTTCGACACGCAGCGAATCTGGTACGGATCGATCGCCTCGATCGCCAATCCGATCCAGAACATCTTCCAATGCCCGACCGCGGGCGCCGGCGGTACCCGCCTCAGCAACTGTCTCGGCGGCAGCGACGGACCGGGATTCGGCTGGGGCAACATGACGATCTACAAGCTGGGCGCGCAGTGGAGGCTCGATCCGACCTGGACCGTGCGCTTCGGCGTGAGCCAAGCCGCGCAGCCGATCCCCGCCTCGCAGGCAACCTTCAATATCCTCGCCCCGGGCGTGGTCGAGACCCACATCGCCGCCGGATTCACCCGGCACACGGCGAACGGGCAATTCAGCATGGCGTTCACCTATGTTCCCAATCACACCCTCGTCGGACCGAACACCTTCGACCCGACGCAGAGAATCGCCTTGCAAATGCATCAATTCATACTTGATTTGGGCTACGCTTGGAACCCGTGACCGTATCTCTGCCGATGCATGGAGCCCTTTCCGCACATCTATGCCGCCACAGCAGCCGCCGCGCGGACCGGTGGGGTGACTGTCGGCGCCACCGGGCTGCCGCAGCTTCTGAGCGCGCCGGCGGCGCAGTTCGGCGGACCCGGCACACTCTGGTCACCCGAAGCGCTGCTCGCTGCGGCGGTCGCGGACTGCTTCATTCTGACCTTCCGCGCGGTCAGTGCGGCCGCCCTGTTCGGCTGGGTCCGGCTCGAGTGCCGGGCCGAAGGGACGCTCAGCCGGAATGACCGTCAGGTACGGTTCACGGCCTTCAATGTACATGCGACGCTGACGCTTGCGCCCGGAGCGGACCGCGCGAAGGCACGGCGTCTGCTCAGACGAACCGAGCGAAGTTGCCTGATCCTCAATTCCCTGAACAGCAATAACGCGCTGGAGATGCGCGTACTCCATGAGAGCACCACCGAGAACTCCACGGCGCAGGGAGCGGTTTGACGGCGTCCTAGCGACCGCGCGTGCGGGGGGGCGACGCCTCCTTCCCAATCCCGGCTCCCCTGCGCCAGGACGGCCGCCTGCGCCGGCCGCCAGCATCCAGCGCACGGTAACAAGCACTCCGGCTGCCCCCTCCCCGCGCGAGGATTCCTGCCGGCCTGGTTACAGTTTATGCGTCCAGAAACGCCCGCGAGCCCGGTCGCCAGGCTCGCCGCGCCCGCCGGCACCGCACGTGCCGATCCCTTTGGCAGCGAGGAGTAGATGATGGCAACCCAGCTCGGCGTCCTGTGCGTCTCCGGAACACAGGAGAGGATCCAGATGGCGGCCATGGTCGCGGCAACCGCGGCGGCCACCGGCACCGGGGTGACGGTGTTTCTCTCGATGAACGCGCTTGGATACTTCATCCGGGGCGACACGCGCACACCACCCGCCGAGGGCGAGATCGGGCGGCTCATGGCGCAGAAGAACGTGCCCCCCTTCCGACAGCTGTTCGAGCAGGCCAAGGAGCTCGGCGGAGCGCGCCTGTATGCCTGCTCCATGGCCCTGGACGTGCTCGGCGTCGAGCCGGACCGCCTGGAGGCCTATATCGACGGTCCCATGGGCCTGACCGCGTTTCTGAGCGAGGCGGCCGACGGTCAGATCGTGGTGTTTTGAGGTCCCGGGAGGACGATGGTCATGGGTGAGGAAAAAGTCACGATCGTGGACGCGACCGGCAGCTTCTGTCCCGGTCCGCTGATGGAGCTGATCGCCGAGCTGCGGGACACCGAGATCGGCGCGGTCGTCGAGCTACTCTCCTCGGACAAGGGCTCGGCGCAGGACGTGCCGGTGTGGGTGCGCAAGGTGGGTCACGAAATGCTCGGCAGCGAGGAAAAGGACGGTGTCTGGCACATCCGGGTGCGCAAGTTGAAGTAGTCGGCCCCGCGCGCGCGGGAACCCTCAACGACGCAAGACGTATCGGGAGACGGCAATGAAGATATTGATCATCGGCGGCGGGATGGGCGGCACCATCCTCGCGAACAACTTGGCGCGCCGGCTGCACGCGGAACTGCAGGACGGCAAGGCGCGGATCACGATGCTGTCGGCATCGGAACGGCACATGTATCAGCCCGGACTGCTCTACGTCGCGCTCGGGCGCATGATGCCCGATGAGCTGTATCGCGATCAGCGCAGCCTGCTCGAGCCGCAGATCGACTTCCACGTCGATCCCGTCGAGGAATTCGCCCTCGATCGGCACCAAGTACGCGCCAAGAGCGGCAAGACCTACCCGTACGACGCGCTGGTGATCGCCACCGGCTCGCGCATCTTTCCGCAGGGCGTTCCCGGACTGGAGGAAGCTGCCGAATTCTTCTACACCGAAGAGTCCGCCCTGCGCATGTACAAGCGCCTGCGGGAGTTCGAGGGCGGACGCGTGGTGATCGCCGTGGGCGTTCCGCACAAATGTCCGATGGCGCCCCTCGAGATCACCTTCATGCTCCATGACTACTTCAAGGACCGCGGCATCCTCGATAAGACGCAGATTCACTACACGTATCCGATCGGGCGCACGCACAGCCTGGAGAACGTCGCCAAATGGGCGACGCCGGAGTTCGACCGGCTGGGAATCAGCTACGAGACGCTGTTCAACATGAAGGAGATCGACGTGCGCGGCAAGGTGGTCCACAGCGAGGAAGGCACCGATGCGCCCTATGATCTGCTGATCGCGATTCCGGCGCACAAGGGCATGGAGGTGATCGAGAAGAACGGCCTGGGCAAGAGCGGCTGGATTCCGACCCATCGCCACCGCCTCAACATGGAGGGCCGCGACAACGTCTTCGTGCTCGGCGACACCACCAACCTGCCGATCAGCAAGGCCGGCTCGACGGCACACTTCGAGGCCGACGCGCTGGCGGAGAACCTCGCCGCGATGGTCAAGATCGGCGCTCCCGTGCGCGACTACGACGGCAAGGTCTTCTGCTTCATCGAGGCAGGCAAGGATCGGGCCACCTACGCGATGTTCAACTATCAGAATCCGCCGAACCCGAAGCCTCCCACTAAGGCCGTGCATTGGTTCAAGACGGCGTACAACAAGCTCTATTGGGCGTCCGCCCGCGGGCTGCTCTGAGGAGGCGCGTCATGACCGACACACAGACCGTCGAAGCGGCGATCCAGGCGGAAGAATTCGGGAGTCTCGCGGCGGGCGCGCGCGACGCACTAACCGACGACATGGTCGCGCGCCTGGCCGGCACTTTGGGCGAGGCGCTCGACCTGGTCGACCGGGCCAACCGCAGCCGCCTCACAGATGTCCTGACCGTCCTCACCCAGCTCGCCGACAACGGCGACCTGGAGCGCCTCGCGCACCTGGCGCGCCTGCTCGGTGCGGCCGAGGACGCCCTCAACGACGAGATGGTCGCGCGGGTATCCGGTGTGCTGAGCGACGCGCTGTCGCTGCTCGAGCAGCTGACACGCAACGATGCGCTCGGGCGTATCCTGACGTTCTTGCTGCGCCCGGAGGTGCAGACCGTCCTGGTACGCTTCGGCGAGGCGCTGCTCGCCGCAAGCAACGAGTACCAGCAGATGCCGCCGCCGAAAGGCGGAGTCGGCGGCTGGTGGCACCTGCTTGGGGAGCGCAACAACCAGCAGGCGGTGCAATTCTTCGGGCTGTTCGGCAAGCATCTGCAGGACCGCAACACCTGACCAGCGGCCGCTGCGCCGGCTTCGGCACGCCGGTCGGGCCGGCCCCGGCGGGCTCGCCCGCGAGGCTGGCCTTCGGCTCACCGCTGCCGCATCCCCCGGTCAGGTCTCGAAAATGGCATCGGCCGCACCGGTCAAATGCGCCACCAGCGCCCTCTGCCCCAGCGTTGCATGGCGGTCGCGGTGGCGCAGCAGCGCGTACTCGCGTTGCGGCAGATCGATCGGAATTTCCTTGAGCCTGCCGGCCGCAATGGCGGAAGCGACCACGTGACGGGAGATGATGGTCGCTCCCGCGCCGGCTTCCACCGCCGCGCGCACCGCTTCGTTGCCGGGCAGCTCGAGAAAGATGTTGAGATCCTCGAGCGACAGGCCTTCGCGCGCCACCAGATCCTCCAATGCCCGCCGCGTGCCCGAACCGGGCTCGCGGATGACCCAATTCAGGGCGCGCAGATCGACCTTCCCACCGGGATTTTCCGCCGGCGCGGCGCGGCCGGCGGCCACGACCAGCACCATCTGATCGTGATCGATCCGGATGCGGCTGACGACCGGATGTTGCGTCGGCCCCTCGACCAACCCGATGCTCACCTCGCCGTCCGCGACGGCGCTCTCGACCTCATGCGTGTTGCGGATCGCCACATTGAGCCGCATGCAGGGATTGGCGAGATGGAACGTGGCGAGCCGGTGAGGCAACCAGTACGTTGCAATCGTCTGGCTGGCCGCCAACGCGATCGGGCCGGCCGGGCTGCCGGCCAGATCCTGCAGCACCGACTGCGCCATGGACGCGCGCTCCAGCACGGCGCGCGCCTCGCGCACGAATATCCGGCCCGCCTCGCTCAGCTGGATTCCGCGGCCCACCCGGTCGAAGAGCTTGATTTGATAATGTTCCTCCAGGGCGGCGATCGCCGCCGAGGCGGCTGACTGGCTGATGTGCAGCGCCTCGGCGGCACGAGTGACGTGCCCCCGTTCCGCCACTTCCACGAAGACCCGCAGTTGGTCGAGCGTCATGATCAATTACTTTAGCATATGATAATAAGCAATTTAATTGATTGAATCGATTATTGCGCACAGACTCGTCGGGGACTAGAGTCAGTGTCGCTTTGGGCTTGGGGGTCCCGGGGCGGACTCCAACCCACAAGATACCGACAACCGAGGAATGCCGGAGACCGCCAGTGTTCACGCTCAATCCGTTTGCCGAGCTTCCCACCTCCATACCACCCGTCGCGATGCAGGCCTATGTGGCAGCGATGTTCGCGTTGGTCGCCTGTGGCACGCTGATCGATCTAGCCCACAAGCGAAGCGCCCGATACTTCTTCAAGTACCGCCGGACCGTGCAGTCGGCCGCGACACGCCGGGTCGGCGGCGGGGAAGTCGCGGCGCTTGCGATGCAGACGGTCTTGGTCACGGGCTTGGCCGCAGGTGAATTCTCCAGTCCCTGGCGCAGGATCACCCATCTGCTGACCATGTACGGCTTCCTGCTCTACGTCGTCACCACCGTCATGATGGTCTTCGCCTACCCGGCCGCCGGCGCCGCGGCCCCGCCGATCGTACCGGAACTCTGGTACCTCGGCGCCGCGTTGATTTGCCTGGGCGGCTACTGGTTCTGGCTCCTGCTGCGCGTCGACGTCGCCGCCGAAGGCCACTCGCCGCTGCGCCTGGTCAGGGCGGATCTGTTCATACTCGCCCTGCTCTCGAGCGCAACCTTCGGCCTGATCTGGGCACTCCTGCAGACAGCGGGTGACTCAACCTCGGCCAGCGTCTTCTTCGGCCTGTACCTGCTTGGCACCACCATCCTGTTCGGCACCGTTCCGTGGTCGAAGTTCGCCCACATGTTCTACAAGCCGGCCGCGGCGTTTCAACGGCGCATTGAGCACGCGAACGGCTATCGCCGCAACCTGCCCGCTCCGGCGGACAGACCCGCGAACCTCGGCAGCGCCATCCGCCCGCCACGCAACTACTGAGGAGCATCCCTCATGCCCACGTTTGTCTACATGACGAACTGCGACGGCTGCGGATACTGCGTAGACATCTGCCCGTCCGACATCATGCACATCGATCCCACGTACCGGCGCGCATACAACGTCGAGCCCAACATGTGCTGGGAATGCTACTCGTGCGTGAAGGCCTGCCCGCAGCAGGCCATCGACTGCCGCGGTTACGCCGATTTCGCCCCCCTGGGCCACAGTGTGCGCGTGCTGCGCGAGGACCAGAAGGGCACAGTGTCATGGCGCATCAAGTTTCGGGACGGCCGGGAGAAGAACTTCGTCTCCCCCATCAGGACCACGCCCTGGGGATCGATCAAGGGACCGTCCGATTACATGCCGCCGGCCGCGGCGGCGCTGAACTCTCAGGATCTGGCCCATGAGCCCGAGGCGCTCAAGGTCGAAGTATTGCCCACGCTCGCGCGCAGTCGTTTCAAGAAAGGGTTGGTGTCATGAGCCGCAGAACAGTTCACGTCGACGCGGACATCCTCGTCATTGGCGGCGGCATGGCCGGGTGCGGCGCCACTTACGAATCCCGATACTGGGGTCGGGACCTGAAGATCGTCTGCGTCGAGAAAGCCAACATCGAGCGCAGCGGCGCGGTGGCCCAGGGCCTGTACGCGATCAACTGCTACATGGGCATGCACTGGAACGAGAACCAGCCCGAGGATCACGTGCGCTACGCGCGCAACGACCTGATGGGGCTGGTCAGGGAGGATCTCGGCTACGACATCGCGCGCCACGTCGACGCCACGGTGCACAAGTTCGAGGAGTGGGGTCTGCCGATCATGAAGGACCCCAAGACCGGCCGGTACCAGCGCGAAGGCAAATGGCAGATCATGATCCACGGCGAGAGCTACAAGCCGATCGTAGCCGAGGCCGCGCGCAAGGCCGCCAGCGACGTCTACAACCGTATCATGGTGACGCACCTGCTCATGGACAGCAAGCGTCCCAAACGGGTCGCGGGCGCGGTCGGCTTCAACGTGCGTACGGGTGATTTCTACGTCTTCCACGCGAAGGCGGTCATCGTCGCCGCCGGCGGCGCATCGCACATCTTCAAACCACGGGCCGCCGGCGAAGGCATGGGCCGGACTTGGTACGCGCCCTGGAGCAGTGCTTCCGCCTACGCCCTGCCGATCCTGGCCGGCGCGAAGATGACACAGATGGAGAACCGCATCGTCCTGACGCGCTTCAAGGACGGCTATGGCCCGGTGGGCGCCTACTTCCTGCATCTGAAGACGTATACACAAAACGCCTATGGGCAGGACTACGAGGCGTTCTGGCGCGACTCGATCGAGCAGATGGTCGGCGACTACGTCAATCACCATCCGGTGCCGACCTGCCTGCGCAATCATGCACTGCTCGAGGAGGTCAAGGCCGGCCGCGGTCCCATCCGCATGGTGACCACCGAGGCATTCAAGGATCCGCACAAGGAGACCGTCGGCTGGGAAAACTTCCTCGGCATGACCATCGGCCAGGCCGTCGTGTGGGCGTCCCAGAACATCGACCCCAAGGAGATCAACCCGGAGCTCACCACGTCGGAGCCGTACGTCATGGGATCGCATGCGACCTGCTCGGGCGCCTGGGCGAGCGGGCCGGAAGATTACGCGCCTGCGGACTACCAATGGGGCTACAACCGGATGATGACCGTCGAGGGACTGTTCGGCGCCGGCGACACCATCGGCGGCACGGCCCACAAGTTCTCTTCCGGCTCCTTCACCGAGGGCCGGATCGCCGCCAAGGCGGCGGTGCGCTATATCACCGACCTGGGCCGGGACTCGCCCGCGGTCAGCGAAGCGGAATACGTCGAGCTCGAGAAAATCATCTACGCGCCCCTGGAGAACTATCGGGTCGGCCGCAACGAGATCGTGGCCGGAACGGTCTCGCCGAGCTATCTGTTGCCGATGCACGGGCTGCAGCGCCTGGAGAAGATCATGGACGAGTACGTCGGAGGCATCAGCGCTCACTACACGACCAATCAACCCCTGTTGACCCGCGGGCTCGAGCTGCTGGCCATGCTGAAGGAGGATCTGGCCCAGCTCGGAGCGGAAGACCTGCACCAGCTGCAGCGCGCATGGGAGCTGCATCACCGGGTCCTCGCCTCGGAATGCGTGACGCAGCACACTCTGTTCCGCCAGGAGACGCGCTGGCCCGGCTACTACTACCGCGCCGATCATCCGCGACTCGATGACAAGGACTGGCATTGCTTCACCCTGTCGCGCTATGACCGGCACTCCGGCCAGTGGGAGATGGAGAAAGCCCCCGTGTATCACATCATCGACTGATCCGCGCCGCGCACGCCAACGGTCATGTCGCATCTCGTCTCCCCGCACGGCTCGGCTTCGGTCCGGCCGTTGCTGCTGCCGCCGCGGGAACGGACCGAGGCGCTCAGCCGCGCCGGCGGCTTGCGCGCAATCCCGCTCGACTCCCGCTCGGTCTCCGACGTGCTCATGCTGGCCATGGGGGCGTACACGCCTCTGGAAGGCTTCATGGGGCACGACGACTGGCGCGGATCCTGCGCGGACATGAGGCTGACCAGCGGCGTGTTCTGGCCTATTCCGATCACGCTGCCCGTGCCTACCGAGCTGGCGGATCGCATCCGCGTCGGCGAGGACGTGGCGCTGACCGATGGACGCAGCGGCGAGGTCCTGGCGATCCTGAAGGTCGAGGAGAAATACACGATCGATAAGGACATCGAGGCCGACCATGTCTACCGCACGCGAGACACCCGGCACCCGGGCGTGGTGAAACTTTTGCAGCAGGGCGGGGTCAATCTTGCGGGGCGGGTGCTGGCGCTGAGCGAAGGGGAATACCCGGCTCGCTATCCGCAGCTGTACATCCGCCCCACCGAATCCCGTGCCCTGTTCCTCGAGAAAGGCTGGTCCCGCGTAGCCGCTTTCCAGACCCGCAACCCGATGCACCGCAGTCACGAATACCTGGCCAAAATCGCCATCGAGGTGCTGGATGGCGTGTTCATTCATCAGGTACTCGGGGAGCTGAAGCCCGGCGATATCCCGGCCGAAGTGCGCACGCGCGCGGTGCGGGCGATGGTCGACAATTACTTCCAGGCGGGAACCGTTATTCAGGCGGGCTATCCCATCGAGATGCGCTATGCGGGCCCGCGCGAGGCGTTGCTCCACGCCCTCATCCGCCAGAACTTCGGGTGCTCGCACCTCATCGTCGGTCGCGACCATGCCGGCGTCGGCGACTACTACGGCCCCTTCGATGCCCAGCGCATCTTCGATCAATTGTGGGACGGCGCCCTTGAAACCGCCCCACTGAAGCTCGATATCACATTTTATTGCAGGAAATGCGCGGGTATGGCGACTTCGCGGACCTGCCCGCACGATTCGCAGCACCATATCGCGATTTCCGGCACGCGCCTGCGCGAGATGCTCTCTACCGGGATGGACGTCCCGCCCGAGTTCAGCCGGCCCGAGGTGGCGGCGATCCTCAGAGAGTATTACGCTGACGCGCGCTCGGCGCAGACTGCTTCCGGAACATGATCATCGCGCAGATATCCGATACCCACATCGCCCGCAGCGTACCCGACGCCGAACAGAGAGCCGCCGATCTCGCGCGCACGATTGCCGATATCAACGCCCTCAATCCCGCCCCCGATGCGATCATTCACACCGGCGACGTCACCCATGGCGGACGGCGCGAGGACTACGAGTTGGCGGCCGCCTTGCTGCGCCAGGCGCATGCGCCGGTGTACGTCGCCCCCGGAAACCGGGACGACCGGGAAAACCTGCGCCGGGCGTTCTCGCCATGGGCCTGCCGGGCCGCGGAAACCGGATTCCTCACGTATGCCGTGGATGACTTCCCAGTCAGGCTGATCGCGGTGGACACCGTGACTTCGGACAGCAACAAGGGCGATTTCTGCCCCGAGCGGGTCCAGCGTCTGGTCGATCTGATCGACGCCGAGCGCACCAAGCCGATCGCGGCGTTCATGCATCATCCGCCGTTCGTGGTCGGCGTGGGGCCCGATCCGCTCAATTTCGTGACGCCCGAGGGCATGGCACGGCTCCAGCGGGCCCTGCGGCACTCGGGACGCGTGACGGCCGTATTCTGCGGTCATGTCCACCGCTCGACCGTTGGGCGCATCGGGGAGATTTCCGCGATGGTGACGCCCTGCACGGCGACCGGCCTGCGCAAGGGCGATTATCCGGCTCGGATGCGCGACCAACCGGTCTATCATTTACACCGGTTCGACCCCGCTCACGGGTTCGGGACGGAGGCAAGGATCGTCGCAGCGGCGACCGGGAATAACGATGCCGCGAGAGGAGCATAGAGATGAGAATTAGCGAATTTCTGAAGCGCTCGCGTCAACAGGTGGTGACCTGCGGACCGAATGACACGCTGGACACCGTTGCGAAGCTCCTGCACAAGCACCGCATCGGTGCCATGCCGGTCTGCGAATCGGGCCCGGGCTCGCGCATGGTCGGGATCGTCTCCGAGCGTGATCTGGTCAGGGCCATGGCGACCGACGCGCGACGCCTGCCGAGCATGCGCGTTCGCGACCTCATGACTGCGGACGTGGTGACCTCCTCGCCGGAGGAGACGATGCAGGCGGCGCAGGCACTGATGCGCACCCGGGGATTCCGCCACCTGCCGATCGTCGAGGACCAGCGCCTGCTCGGCATCCTCTCGATTCGAGACACGCTGGCGAGCCGCCTGGAAGAATCCCGGATCGAAATCGACACTCTGCGCGACTTCGCCCTTGCCGCTCGGTGCCTTCCGCTCGACCCCAGCGGGTAGAGACACCGAACCGCCCCACCCGCGTGCCCCCCGCGGCACGCCCTTGAGGGCTCCGCGACCATGAGCCGCCATCCAGCTTCGGCGCCGCCCGCGGCGCCCTGACCTCGCACCGCGCCCGCAGCCGTTTCACATGCAGCACACCGGACTGCCGCGCACTCCGCGGCGCTGAGCAACGAACGGCAGTCATGGCCACCACCCATCCCCTTGATCGCCCGGTCTGGGCGAGTCTGACGACTCACCATGCGCCGTTCGCCGCCGGCGGTGCGCTCGCCCGGCGTTACCGCGCCGAGTACAACGTATTCGCCGGTCAGTCGGATGAGTCGCCCGAGGCGCTTGCGGCGCTTGCGGCGTTGGTCGGTCCCGGCGAGCAGGTGTGTATCGCGCAGGCGATGCCGGCGGTGGTGCCGCCGGGACTCACGGTGCACAAGAGCCTGCAGGGTGTGCAGTTGACGGCTCCCGCGGCGCTCGACGTGCCCGACGGGATCGAGCCGCTGCTTGCGTTGACCGAACGCGATGCGCCGGAGATGTTCGCGCTCGCCCGGCTCACCGAGCCGGGGCCGTTTGCGTCGCGAACCCACGCTCTCGGCCGCTTTCTCGGCATCCGTATCGACGGGCGGCTTGCGGCCATGGCCGGGGAGCGCTTCCGATTTCCCGGCTACACCGAGGTCAGCGCCGTCTGTACGCATCCGGATTTTCGCGGCAGAGGCTTCGCCCGCCGCCTCACCGCTGCGATCACTGCCGCGATTCACCAGCGCGGGGAGCGGGCGTTCCTGCAGGCGTGGAAGACCAATACGCCGGCAATCACGCTGTACCAGTCGCTCGGATTTGAGATTCGCGCCGAGATGAATGTGCGCGTATTGGTCCGCGCGACGCCGGTTTGAGTGGCAGGACGCCGGCGGGAGACGCATGACTCCTGCAGACAAGCCGGTCGCCGGGTTTGCGCCCCGGTGGCCCACTGTACGTTGGGGCGCCGGCGAAGATCGGTGAGACGCACTGGTCCGTGGCGAGGTGGCGAACTCAGCAGCCCGAGCGCCCACCTCTTCCAAATGCTTTGACAGCAACTCCCAATCGGCTTCGTCGCGTTCGGGAAGAGAATGAGCGTATTCCGCTCCATCAAGCACTTCGACCTTCAGAGGCGCCAAGGCCGCATGGAACGCCACGTCTGCGCCACATGAACCCTCCCTGGACTCGCGCGCATGCGCGGACTCGAAATGACTTCCACTGAACGCCAAGGCAATCCGGCTTGGCGTGTTGATCCCTCCAGACCGTTCAACTCGGAATGCGAGAGCGGGATCGGGAAAATTGGCTGTGAAAAAGCGGGTTGGACTCCCGCGTTGATCTCTCCGAGCCGGTCAATTCTTGGAATTGGCCACGCAGTTGGCCACAGGCATTTGCGGGATTGCTCGTTTTGATGGTCGGAGCGCCGATATTTTAACTCGGGACCCCTTGCACCCCATGGACGTTCAGCCTGGAATGACATGAACGCCCTTAAGACCGAATGTAGCCTATACAACACCGATTTTACGTGGCTCGGCCCTCTCAAGTCACTGCATCGCCTTGCACCCTATTTCAGGCGAGTGATACAAAAGTGGTACATGGCTGGGCGCCACAGGAGCCGGCACACGGCGATCCGCGCCGGTAGGCTGCCCCGGAACGGGATCAGAAGCCCAATAGCCCGGTTCCAGCCGGTGAACTGCCCACTTGCATAATGGCATTTATTGCCATTTAATGGCATCCCATCATCCGAGTGCACGGGTCCCCTGATGGAGAGCATGAACATTTCCCTGCCGACACCGCTCAAGCGGTTCGTCGATCAACAGATCGCCGCCGGCCGCTACAGCAGCGCCAGCGAGTACGTCCGGGACCTGATCCGGGGCGACGAGAAACGCAGAGCGGAAGAGCGCCTCGAGGCGCTGCTACTGGAAGGGCTGGAGGGCGAGGAATCACCGCTGACCCGGGAAGACTGGACCGCGATCCGTAAAGAGGCGCTCTCGCGCGTCGCGGCAGGCAAGAAGCGTGTTTAGTGGCAGGGGTCTTTCAACGGCCTGCCGCTCGACGGGATCTGATCGAGCACTACGTCTTTCTCGCCGACAACGGCGGCGAGACGGTCGCGGATCGCTTCCTCACGCGGGCGCAGGAGAGCTTCACCCAGATCCTCGAGCAGCCTCTGATGGGTTCTCCCTTGGCCTCCCACCGTCCGGAGCTCGCCGGCTTGCGCAAGTGGCGAGTGTCTGATTTCGAGGACATCCTG
>JAJYFU010000162.1 GCA_021790795.1 Pseudomonadota bacterium | reverse complement strand
GATCCATCAACGGCAGCGGGCTGCTGCGTATCGAGACCACGGCGGCCGCCGAGCAGTCCGTGCTGGCGCGCATCATCGCGCTCGTCGAGGGCGCGCAGGCCCGTAAGCCTCCGGTGCAACGTCTGGTTGACCGCGTCGCGGCGGTCTTCGTGCCCGCCGTGCTCGCGGTGGGCCTGGCCGCGTGGCTTTCGTGGTGGCTGCTGGCCGGCCAGTTCGGCGCGGGAGTCATCGCCGCGGTCTCCGTGCTGGTGATTGCCTGCCCGTGCGCGCTCGGCTTGGCCACGCCGACCGCGCTGATGGTGGGCACGGGGGCGGCCGCGCGGGCGGGGATCCTGATCCGCGATGCCGAAGCCCTCGAGCAGGCGCACCGGCTCGATACCGTGGTGTTCGACAAAACGGGCACCCTGACCGAGGGACATCCGGCGGTCACCGAGATCGTGGCCGAGGGCATCGCTGAGCGTGAGCTGCTGGCGTTGACCGCCGCGGCGCAGACCGGCAGCGAGCATCCGCTCGCGCGAGCGGTTCTGGCCCGGGCCCAGGCCGATCAGATCACACTGCCGCCGCTCGAGGCGCTGCAGGCCCGGCCGGGCCAGGGGCTCACCGCGCAGGTGGCCGGGCGTCGCCTGGCGGTCGGCAACCGTTCATTGATGCGCGAGCTCGGCGTACCGCCCGAGGCCGGGCAGGCCGCCGCGGAGCGTCTCGAGCACGAGGCGCGCTCGATCATGTGGGTGGCGGATCTGACCGATGGGCCCCGCCTGCTCGGCCTGATCGGCTGCGCCGATCCGATCAAGCCCGCCGCCGCCGAGGCGGTGCGCGCGCTGCACTCGATCGGCCTCAAGACGGTGCTGCTGACGGGCGATCATGCGCGGGCGGCCGAGAAGGTGGCCGCCGCGATCGGCATTGCGGAAGTGCTGAGCGAAGTCCGGCCGGCCGAGAAAGCCGAGCAGGTGCGGCGGCTCCAGAGCAGCGGCCGGCGTGTCGCCATGATCGGCGATGGCGTCAACGACGCTCCCGCGCTGGCCGCGGCCGATGTCGGCATGGCCATGGGCACGGGCACGGATGTGGCGCTGCAGACCGCCTCGATCACGCTGATGCGCGCCGATCCGAGGCTCGTGGTCGACGCCATCGCGGTGAGCCGCGCGACGTACCGCAAGATCCGTCAGGGGCTGTTCTGGGCCTTCGTCTACAACGTCATCGGCCTTCCGGCCGCGGCGTTCGGGCTGCTCAATCCGATGATCGCCGGGGCGGCGATGGCGCTATCGTCGGTCAGCGTCGTGTCGAACGCGCTGCTGCTGCGGCGCTGGCGGTCGCTGGCCACCGGCGGCGGGCGTCCGCCTCAGCGCCGCGCATAGGCGTCCAGCCAGCGTTGCGACGGTAACCCGACCTGAGTCCGCCACGCGCCGCTGCGAGAGCGGTAAAGGATAGTCGGCGTGCCGTTGCCGCCGGCGTCGCTCATGGCGTCCAGATGGATCTTCAGCACCTTCGCGATCGCGGGCGGAATCCGGCGCGCCGGGGCGATGCCGCCGTGTTCGCGAGCCAGGTCGAAGCGGTCCTCATCGAGGCTCAGCGCCGCCGCGGGGTTCGCCGCGGCGAGGATCGCGGCCGCGCGAGCCTCGCTGGTCGGCTCGAGGAAGCCGACCAGGACCCAACGGACCCGCAGCCGTCCGGCGGCGATCAACGGCTCCGCCATGTGATAGAAGTGATAGCAGAAGCTGCAGTTGGGATCGATGATGCCGTAGAGCAGCGGCGCGTGGGGTGGGCCTTCGGCGATCAGGTCGCCGGCCCTTTCGAGCCGGCGGATCACCGCCGCATCGTTCACGGGCGCGTATTGCTGGCGATACACGCCGTTCAGATCGACGCTCTGGGGCGAGATGAGCTCTCCGGTGAAGAGATAGCCGTGCGAGCCGTAGACCACCTCTCGGTCGCTCTCGAAGCGCACCACGTAGCCGGTCAGTCCCGGCACCGCGGTTGGGAAGCGGGTGAGCATCCGAACCTTGCCCGCATGCACGAGCGCGGCCAGGGCCGGCGGCGGGGGCGGGAGCGACGAGGCGCGCGGGGATTGCGCCGGATGTGCCGGCGCGCATCCCCCGAGCAGCGCAACGAGGACCGCAGCCAGGGGGCCCGCCGCTCGGGACAGGCTTTTGACGGATTTCAACGCGGGTTCTCCGGCGATGGGTATGGGTGGCCGCACCGCGGCGGATCGCCCGGCTGCGCCGCGCGACAGTGTACTGGAAGGGGCCGCGACCCGCGTGGCACCGTTGACTCTGGACCGTGGTCCAGGGCGTAGGGTTGACCGCGGACACTGGAGGCATCCATGCAATCAGTCATCTTGAGCATTCAGGGCATGCACTGCGGCGGTTGCGCGCAGTCGATCAAGCGGCTGCTCGAGCGCCAGCCGGGCGTCGAATCCGCCGAGGTGAGTTTCGAGACGGGCGAAGCGCACGTGCGGTTCGACCCGCGGCAACTCTCGAGTCAACAGCTGGTGAGCGTGCTCGAGCCGCCGGGCTACCAGGCGAGCGTTCGCGCCTAGCGGGAGCCCCGCCGTTGCCGTGCTCAGGACGGCGCGGCCGCCGGCAGGCGCAGCATGAAGCAGGCGCCCGGCTCCCCCGGCCGGTAATCGAGGGTGCCGCGGTGCGCACGCGCGATCGTACGGCTGCTGGCGAGCCCCAGTCCCGTGCCGGCCGTCTTGGTGGTGCAGAACGGCTCGAAAAGCCGCGGTGCGATTTCGGCTGAGATGCCCGGTCCGTTGTCGCTCACCTCGATCAGGACGTCCCCGTCCGGCGCGCGGACGGTGCTCACCACCACTTCGCGGGCGCCGCAGGGGCGCCCCTGCAGCGCTTCGAGCGCGTTGCGCACCAGGGCGAGAATCACCTGTTGAATCTGCGCCCGATCGAGGCGCAGCGGGGCCAGGCCGTCCGCGAGCTCGATGCGGCAGCGTGAGTTGTGGGCCCGCGCGTCGGACTCGAGCAGGTCGGCGAGCTCGCGGATGAGGGCGTTGACGTCACATACCTCGCGGCTCGATTCGGGCGCGCGCGTCAGGCCGCGCAGGCGGCTGATGATGTCCCCCGCCCGCACGGCCTGCTCGGTGATCTGACGCAGCGCGTCGCGCACCTCTTCGACGTCCGGCTGCGCTACCCCGAGCAGCCGCTCGCAGGCTTGCGCGTAATTGGCGACCGCGGCGAGCGGCTGATTGAGCTCATGGGCCAGCCCGGCGGCCATCTCGCCGATCGCCGCCAGCCGAGAGACGTGCATTAAGCGGTCTTGCAGCAGCCGGGTGGCGTCCACGAACCGCACGTAGGATTCATTCATGAAAAAATCCTGGCGCGCATGCGCCGCCCCGTCTGTAAGTAATTTCCCCACCCGTGAACGGCTGCGCAGCTCATCCGGCGAGCTTGACCAGCCGGGTGATCGTGCGCGAATCGACCGCTCCGCTCTCCTGCGCCAGGTCGTAACAGGCCGCGGTCAGCATGGCGTGCTTCGCGACGCTCAATGTCGTGCTCGTTTCCCGCAGCCGCTGCTCGAGAGCAGCCAACACCCGCTCGAGGAGTGCGCCGTCGAGGGATGCGCGGGCGGCCGGATCGTGCGCGTCGGGTGGATCCCGGGAGGATCCGCACCCGGCCACCAGCCAGTCGATCCGGGTCTGCGTGAGCTCGCTCAGAGCGCACAGGTCCGTCACGCCCGGCTCGGATTGACCGCGCAGCCATTTGCGCACGGCGCCTTCGGAGCGCCCGATCGCCCTTGCCGCAACCGCGACGCCGCCCGCCCGTTCCAGCGCTTGCTTCAGCCGCGCCGGGA
>JAJYFU010000064.1 GCA_021790795.1 Pseudomonadota bacterium | reverse complement strand
TCCTCAGGCGGGAGTTCAAGTTCCTGGACTTCTACCGGACCATGAGCTTCGTCAACGCGCTCGCCCACATCGCCAACATCGAGGATCATCATCCGGATCTCGAGGTCGGCTATAACTATTGCCGCGTCCAGTACACCACGCACGCGATCGACGGGCTATCGGAAAACGATTTTATCTGCGCCGCAAAGATCGATCGGATCCCCCTCAGCTGAGCCAGGCATCGCCCCGGCGTGCCGCATCGGGCAGCTCACCCGCCAACCCCAACGCATGGGTGACGAAGAAGCGCTTCACCTCGTCGCTGCGGTTCACCCAGGACAATCCCCGCTGCGCGAGCCTGGAGACCGGACCGGCGCCATGGGCCAGGAAACGGTTGAATGCATCGATGGCCAGGGCCATTGGCGCGAGCTCGCTCTTGCGCCAGCGCTCGTAGCGGCGCAACGGTCCCACCGCCCCCGGGTCCTCTCCCGCCTGATGGGCCCGCGCCACGCACTCGGCGAGCGCCGCCGCATCGAGCAAGCCCAGGTTCACACCCTGACCCGCCAGGGGATGCACCACATGCGCGGCGTCACCGATCAGCGCGCAGCGCGCAGCGGTGAAGCGCTCGGCTTGCACGCGGCGCAAGGGAAGCGCGGCACGCTCGGTACACAACCGCACGGCGCCGAGCACGCCGTCGGACGCCGTGAGCAGCGCCTTCTCGAAGCGCGGCACATCCATCGCGAGCAACTCGCCAGCGACCGCCTCGTCGACAGACCAGACGATGGAGCTGGAAGCGTCGGCCAACGGCAGGAATGCCAGCGTCCCGGTCCGCAGAAAGCGCTGCCAAGCTGTGCGCTCGTGCGGACGCTCGGTGCGGACGTTCGCAACGATCGCCTTCTGACCATAGCTCTGCGCATGAGCGAACAGTCCGACCGCCTCGCGCACTCTAGAATTTGCCCCATCGGCGCCGATCAGCACACGGCACCGCTCGATGCTCGATCCGGTGCGCACCTCCACTCCCTGCTCACCGATCGTCACCGCCGACAGTGCCTCCGGGAGGATCGTCCCGCCGGCCGCCGCGAACGCCTCGAGCGCCGCGCACTGCGCCAGACGATTCTCCGCAATGACCCCGAGATTGGCTTCAGCCGCGTACGCCGCATCGAACACCAGCACCTTCGGACTGCGCGCCGGCACCGTCTCCGGCCAGACGCACATACGCTCGTAGGGCGAGATGCGCTGCGGCGCCATATGCTCCCAGGCACCGGCGGCCCGCAGAATGCGCTCGCTGGCGCGTGACCACGCGGATACGCGCGCATCGAGCGGCGCGTCCGCCGCCGGAGGCGTGGGACGCGCCGGCTCGAGCAACCCGACCCTCAGCGGCCGCCGCGCCTTACCGGCCACCCGCTGCAGCAGCGCTGCCGCGCATGCGCCGACCGGCCCACCGCCGACGACCAGCACGTCCCAATCCGTACGCGCGCTCATGTCAGGGTCAAGCCCCGCGCCAAGCGCGGCGTCGGCCCGCCGAAACCGAGACTCACCCGCGCCAGGGCCCGCTTGGCCGGCGGCGAAAGGTCGAACAGCACCAGGCCCAAGTCGCGCAGTACGCTGACGCCGGGCAGGCGGCTGGCGAACAGCTTGACCAGAGAATCCGTAAACCGCACCACGCCGCCGCGGTCCGCGGCGCGCGCACGATCGTAGCCGTCCAGCAATCCGGGCACACCCGGATCGCCGCCGGCGGCGACGATGTGCTCGGCCAACAATGCGGCATCGCGCAACCCGAGGTTGAAGCCCTGACCGGCGACCGGATGCAGCCCCTGAGCCGCATTGCCGACCAGCACGGTCCGAGTTCCCACAGTCGCGGCGGCGCGCGACAGCTTCAGAGGATATGAGGCGCGCCGTCCAGCGCGCAGCAGGCGCCCGATGCGCCACCCGAAGCGCTCCTGGAGCGCGGCGAGGTACGCCTCGTCGCTCAGCTCCAGCACTTGCGCCGCACGAGCCGCAGCACAAGCCCAGACCGTACCGTAACCTCCACCGTGCAGGGGCAGGACAGCCACCGGTCCCGACGCTGTAAAGCGTTCGTACGCCGTCCCGTCGTTCGGTCGGTCGGCGACCACCGCCGCGGTGATCGCCACCTGATCGTAATCCTCGACCGCCGCTGCGATACCCGCTGCGGCACGCACCACGGACTGAGCCCCGTCCGCCGCGACCAACAGCCGCGCAGTGACGACCTCCTCCGCCCCGTCGCCGTCGGTCACGGTGAGGGCCGCCCCGTCAGCGGCAATCTCGACCGCCGTGACGCGCGCCGGAACTCGCACCGTGACGCCGTCGGCGTGCTGCAAAGCGCGCCACAGGGTTGCTCCGATCACGCGATTCGGGATGACGTGGCCGAACGCCTCGACCCCCTGCTCCTCGGCGCGCAAGCGTGCGCTGCCGAAGCGGCCCGCATCCGATACATGAATGACGCGGATGGGGGCCGCCTCGCGCGCAAGATCATCCCACACCCCCAACCCCTCGAAGATGCGTCGGCTGGCGTTACCCAGCGCCGTGGTTCGCTCGTCGAAGCTCGGCTGCACGCTGGAATCCGGCGCCACGCCCTCGATCAACAGGACGCGCCGGCCCGCGCCGGCCAGTGCGAGCGCAAGACTCGCCCCCACCAAGCCGCCGCCGACGATCACGATGTCGCACGCGCGCGGGCGACTCGCGTCCCGCCGGCGAGGGCGCTCAGGGGCGGGCACGCGTCCCCCGCTGCGCAGTCCGTGACCGCTGCCTGCGCGACACCTTCGGCATGTCGCCATGCGGCTCGGCCATGAGCGTCTCGATCTGATCCGGATCCTTAGGTGCGCCGTCGCTGAGGACCTCGGCGCCATTGCGAGTCACCACAACATCGTCCTCGATCCGTACCCCGATGCCTTGCAGGCGCTTCGGTACACCGCGCGCGCCTGGGGGAATATAGATACCCGGTTCGATCGTCAGGACCATGCCCGGCTCGAGCACGCGCCAAGCCTCGCCTGTCTTGTAATCGCCCACATCGTGCACATCCATGCCGAGCCAATGGCCGGTGCGGTGCATGAAGAACCGCCGGTAAGCGCCATCGCGCTCGAGCTTCGCCGGCCGGCCCTTGAGCAACCCCAACCGCACCAGCCCGTGTGTAATCACCCGGACGGCCGCCTCATGCGGCTCGTTCCAGTGATTGCCCGGACGCACCTTGGCAATCGCCGCAAGATTCGCTTCGAGCACCACGTCATACACGGCCCGCTGCTCGGGCGTGAAGCGCCCTGCGACCGGGAACGTACGCGTGATGTCCGAGGCGTAATAGCCGTACTCGCAGCCGGCATCGATCAGCACGACATCGCCCGCACGCAGGACCTCGTTGTTCTCGATGTAATGCAGGATGCAGCTATTGGCGCCCCCGCCGACGATCGGCTGATACGACGTGTCAGCGCCGTGGCGCCGGAACTCGTGCACGATCTCGGCCATCAGCTCGAATTCCATGCGGCCGGCGCGGCAGGCGCGCATGGCACGCACGTGGGCCAGCGCGCCGATGCGCGCCGCGGAGCGCATCAGATCGAGCTCGGTACGCGACTTGATCAGCCGCAGCTCGTGCAGCACCTGGTCGAGTGCCACGATTTCCTGGGGGGGATGGCCGCCATTGCGCGCTTGGGTGCGCAAACCGTTCACCCAGCCGACCACGCGCTGATCGAATTGCGGATACATGCCCATGGCATAGAAGACTTTGGCGCGGTTCTCCATCAGCCCCGGCAGGATCTCGTCGATGTCGGCGATCGGGAAGGCATCGTCGGCGCCGTGGATGCGCCGCGCGCCGACCGGGCCGGCGCGCCGTCCATCCCAAATCTCCCGGGTCGGATCGCGCTCACGCACGAACAGGATGTACTCGGCCTGCTCACGTCCCGGGATCAGCACCGCCACCGATTCCGGTTCGCCGAAGCCCGTCAGATAGTGAAAGTCGCTGTCCTGGCGATAGGGATAGTCGACATCATTGTTGCGCGTGCGCACCGGCGCGGAGGGCACGATGGCGATGGCATCGCGCCCCATGAGGCGCATCAGCGCACTGCGGCGGCGGATAAACTCTTCTGTGGCCGTAACGGATTTCAATGGAACGGTGCTCCGGGCGAGGGGGATGAAGCCGACGTCTCGCGCCGCGGCGCCAGCTCCTCGAACACCACTTGGACACTGACGCGCAGGAACTCCACGAGCTCGGCATACGCCGCCTCATTCGACTCCTCGCTCTGGCTCGTGTCGACCGCCGCGCGTCCGATTTCGGTAATGTCCTCGACGATTCCGCTCAGCTCGTCGGGCATGCGCGACGTATCACGCAGCACACCCAGACCCAGGCCGTACAGGAATCCCTGACACCACAGACCGAGCGCGCCGGCACGCTCGATGATCGACTGATCATCCTCCGGCAGCAGCAGATCGAAGCCCATGTCCGGGGCGAACAGCGCATCCGAGGTGCTCCGATACAGGTCGCGTAGGAGCGCGGCGCTGGAGGGACGGGCCTTGCCCTCCGGCAGGATGTCGCACAGCCAATCCACGAATCGGTACTCGGACACCGAGCACAGAGAGCCGGCGAGCGTGCCGTGCGCCTCGGCAGCGTCGGCCAGCGAGTGCTCTTCGGTGAGAGCACTTTGAATCTCCGCGTAGTTTCCTGGGAGCATTGCCCGCCATTATGCAGCAAGTGCACGCTGAGGGATGCGCCTGGCCGCCGGAGCTCGGCCTTCGCGCGCAGATTGACCTCGCCAAGAGCCCCGCTCTATAGTCACGCCAGCATGACCGCCCCCGCACCCTCGTCGCTCGACGCCGAGCTCGCCCGCCTGACGCGGCGGGTCGAGGAGCTGCTCGGCGTGATGGACAGCCTGCGTGATGAGAACCGCGCGCTCAAGCAGCGCCACGAGTCGCTCGCCAACGAGCGCGCCTCGCTGCTGCAGAAGAACGAGCAGGTGCGCGCACGCGTCGAAGCCATGATCGGACGGTTGAAGGCTCTGGAGCACACCGCATGAGCCAGGACCCGGCCCGCGTCAATGTACGCATCCTCGACCGTGATTACATGGTCGCCTGCCCCCACGATGAGCGGCCGGCGCTGCTCGATGCGGCCGAATACCTCAATACGCGCATGCGCGAGGTGCGCGACAGCGGCAAGGTGGTCGGACTCGATCGCGTTGCGGTCATGGTCGCGCTCAATATGGCCAACGAACTGCTGCAGCTGCGCACGCGCGGCAGCCGGGTCACTGTCGAGGCCGGCGACAAGGTACGCGCGCTGCGCGAGCGCGTCGAGAGCGCGCTCGGACACACCCAGCCGCTCGAGCTGTGAGCCGCACCGAGCCTGCGCCCCGGCCGGGTTTGGTGTAGAGTGAGCCGAGCGTCGCCTGCGGTGCTCGACACGCGGGTCGGGTTACCTCGGACCCTAATTGAAACACCCATGGGACTTCTGGGCTTGCCGGCAGAATTGTGCAAGTCCGCCCCGAGCGGAAAGCCTTACCTGCTGCAGCTCGTCCCACCTGTTGCTCCGGTTCGAGAGCAACGGCCCGCACCGGCACAGGCGGGTGACGCTCCCTGATTGCACTGCGGAGCACGCCCGCGAGTCCTTGCGGACCGTGCTGCGCCAGGCACGCCGCAGCGTTCCTGATTCGCAGCGCGCGCGCGCCGCGCGCCGCGTCGCGCTCAGTGCCGCACGCGTACTGCGGTTGCGCCGAGGATGGCGCATCGGACTGTACGCCGCCCTGCCCGAGGAACTTGATACCTCCGAGTTGATCGCGGTAGCGCGCCGACGGGGCTGCCGCGTCTACCTGCCGCGCATCGACACGCGTGGTTTGGCACGATCCATGCTGTTCGCGCAGATCAGCGCGCGCATGCACCGCAATCGCTTCGGCATCGCCGAGCCGCACGGGCCGGCGCTGCCTGACGCGCGCGCGTTGCACATCATCTTCCTGCCCCTCGTCGGCTTCGACCGCCGCGGCACCCGGCTCGGCATGGGCGGAGGCTACTACGACCGCGCACTGGCGTTTTGCCGCACACGCGCCATGGAGTCCAGACCTCTGCTCGTCGGGCTCGCCTATGCGCTGCAGCAGCGTGAGTACATCGTGCGCGCCGCCCACGATGTACCGCTCGACATGGTGATCACCGAACGCGGGGTCATCCGTTGCACCCGTATCCGCTACGCACCGTGACAACGCGAGCGCGGCGCGGCATGCGTGGCGAGCAGGTACCGGCGCGAGTCACGAGGCAACGCGACTCGCGGGCGGACAGGATGACCGCACCCGACCCGCCGATGCATGAACGGCGGAACGATTGACCGTCCCCGCGCTTCTCCATGCCGTTACCACATCCTCTGAAGACTTGCTTGTATTTTTGCCTCGCATGTATATACTCGGCCCTCGGACTAACCCGACAATTGGAGAGCCAACATGGCGAAGGCAAAGAAGAAGGCCGCGAAGAAGAAAGCTGCGAAGAAGAAGTGAGGCCTTTCGCTCGGCGGCCGCTTCGGCGGCCGCCGGGTGAAGCAAAGTTCGATGCCCTCGTGCCCGCGCAAGCGGGCACATTCATTTCCAGCCCCGGAAAAAATCCGTGACACAGTCCACAACCGGTTCGACTCAGGACGAGGTCCACGCCAAGAAGCGGCGCTGCGCGCAAGCCGCGCTGCACTACGTCGAGTCGGGCAGCGTGCTCGGCGTGGGAACCGGCTCGACAGTGGGGTATTTCATCGAGGCGCTCGCCACGCGGCCCGGGTTGATCCGGGCGGCTGTGTCCAGCTCCGAGGCGACCAGCGCCCTGCTGCGCGCCGCCGGCATCGAGGTGCTCGACCTCAACGAGGTCGGCACGGTACATCTGTACATCGATGGGGCCGACCAGGCCAACCGAGCCCGGCACTTGATCAAGGGCGGCGGCGGCGCGCTCACGCGCGAGAAGATCGTCGCAGCCGCCGCTGAGCGCTTCGTGTGCATCATCGACGACGGCAAGCTGGCCGGCGCTCTGGGCGCGTTCCCTCTGCCGATCGAGGTCATTCCGATGGCTCGCGCGCTGGTGACCCGCGCGATCGAGGCGCGTGGCGGTCGTACGGTGTGGCGCCGCGGCTTCGTGACCGATAACGGCAATCAGATCATCGACGTTCAGGGACTGGCGATGTGCGATCCCCCGGCGCTCGAGCGCGAGCTCGATGCCATCACGGGCGTGGTCACCGTGGGGCTGTTTGCGCTGCGGCCGGCGGACCTGCTCCTCGTCGGCACTGAAGCGGGCACGGAGACGATCTAGGCGCCGCGTCTCACGGGCCGTTGCCGGAGGCCAACACCAGGGTCGCGCGGAGCGGCTCCTGAACCAGATCGCGCAGCGTAAGGTCACCGCAGCGGCTGCGACGCGCTTCGTCGATCGCCCCGAGCAGACGGTCCACCGGGGCAATCGGCACCACGCGCGGATTGAAATCGCCTGTCTGCCGGTTGCGGGCGACCTCCAATACCTCCGCGACCGTGATGCTCCCCAGGTCGCGCGCCGGCACCAGCTCGTCCTCGTCGGTCACCAGCAGGATCCCGGAGCGCTCCAGGGGCAAGACCGTTTCCGCCACGGCAATGGACGGCAGACCGAGCTCGGCCGCCAGGCTGTTCAGTCGCCAACGCCGTTCGCCCGCCAGATATGCGCGTCCCACCAAGTACATCACCCGCAGCGAGAGCTGCTCGACCTCGGCGCCCGAGAGCTCCAGCGCCTGCAGCCCGAGGCGCAGGTAGGCCGGGTTCTGAACATAGAAGGAGAGCAGCGCACCGGCGAGCAGGATGAGCCATCCGGAGTACGTCCACAGCAGGGCCGCCACGATGAATGCGAATCCGGCGTAGACGATCGCCAGGCGCGGCGAGTGCACCACGAAGGCCGTGAACATGTGCCCGACCGCCGCCCACAGAATCCCGGCGACCACCGCGCCGATCAGCGCCGGACGCATTCGCACCCGAGTGTTCGGCACCAGAATATAGAGGCCGGTGAAAAACACGATGACCATCACGTAGGGCGCAAGCTTGATCCCCGCCGTCGTCAGGATATCGAGCAACGGCAGGTGCCTGAGATCGCGGAACGGCGCGCTGTCGATCGCGCGGTGCGACAGCCCGATGAACATCACCAGAAGGATCGGGCCGACGACCAGCAGCGTCAGATACTCGGTGACGCGGCGGGCCAGGCTGCGCGGCTTCTGCACGCGCCAGAGGAAATTGAAGCTGTCCTCGACCTTCTTGATCGTGATGATCAACGTCACAGCAAGCAGCGCCAAGCCCACCGAGCCGAGCAACCCGCCCCCGATCCGATTGGCGAACAGCACCACGCGCGATGTCAGCTTGGGGGCCTCCTGCGGGCCAAGCGCACTGAAGAACTGGTAGACCACCGGCGCGAGGTCGCCGCCGGCGCCGAGGAGCTTGAGGATCGCGAAGCTGAAGGCCGCCAAGGGGATCAGCGTGAGCAGGGTCGTATACACCAGGCTCATCGCCCGTAGATTGATCTCCCCGCGGGTCAGCAGATCGCGCACCACCGCGTAGAAGTAGCTCAGCCCATGCACGAACGGGCCGCGGTCCACCGGGCTGCGCCCGGCGCTGCCGAAGAACCAGTCATCGAGAAACGACCAGAATTTTGTCCACATGAGGCCGGAAGATTACGCCTGCGAACGATCCTCTGCCCACTTCGCTTTACCGCTCAAGTCTTCATCCCCCGCCGATCCCGAATCAGCTCGAAGGCCTCGATGACTTGCTGAGTCCGCTGCTTGGCGTGCTCGAGCATCGAGTCCGGCAGGCCGTTGGCCTTGAGCTTGTCGGGGTGGTTGCGGCTGAGCTGCCGGCGGTAGGCCTTCACGATGTCGTGATCGCTGTCCCCCGGTCTGACCCCGAGAACGCTGTAGGCGCGCTCGAGGTCCTGCGCCGCATCACGACCGGGCGGCTGACCGAAGGCGCGCGCATGGATGCGCAGCGCCGCCTCGATCTGCGCGAACTCGAGCCCCGACAGACCAAGCCGCGCGGCGATGCTCGCGAGCATCGGCCGCACGGGTCCTTCGAGATCATTGCCCGCAAGCGCCGCGCGCATCTGCAGTTCGACGAACACCCGCTTCAGGTGCGGGCGCCCGAGGCAGGCGCGATTGAGCTCGGCAACTTCCGCTTGCAGATCGAACTGCGCCTGCTTGCCTTCCGTGAAATGCTCGATGGCCGAGTGCACCTGCGCGGCGGACAGCCGCAACTGCGTCATCACTCCGCGCGCGGCGGCGATCTCCTGTTCGGAGACGCGCCCGTCCGCCTTGGCAAGACAACCCATGACGCGGAACGTCGCACGGAAGAATCGTTCGCCGATCGCGGCCGAATGCGTCGCGCGGTCGGAGCGCCGGTCGGCGTAGGTATCGAACTGATGCCCGATCAGGACCCCGAGCGCGGCCCCGATCGGGCCGAAGCCGAGCACGAAGCCGAGCACACCGCCGGCGACCTTGCCGGTGTACTTCATGGATGCGGGCGGACGTGCGGGGCGTGCATGCACTGCTATAGTAGCAAGCATGGCTGCCACAACCGTTTACCGGACCTCGCTGCGCGGTCTGGAGAAGATCCACGAAGGCAAGGTTCGGGACATTTACGCAGTGGGGGCGGATGCGCTGCTGATCGTCACCACTGACCGCCTGTCGGCATTCGACGTGGTGCTGCCGGACCCCATCCCCGGCAAGGGCCGGGTTCTGAACCGCATCTCGCAGTTCTGGTTCGAGCGCACGACCCACATCGCGCCGAATCACCTCACCGGGCGGACGATCGAGACGGTGGTCGCCGACGCCGAGGAGCGTTCGCTGCTCGCCGATCGGGCCGTCATCGTCAAGCGGCTGCGGGCGTTGCCGATCGAGGCCGTGGTCCGGGGCTATCTCATCGGGTCGGGATGGAAGGATTACCAGAAGACGGGGCAGGTATGCGGCATTGCCCTGCCCGCGAGCCTGCCCCTTGCAGGGGCACTGCCGGAGCCGATCTTCACGCCGGCGACCAAAGCGGCCGCGGGCGAGCACGACCAGAACATCTCCTTCAGCGAAACCGAGAGGCTGATCGGCGCCACGCTTGCCGCAAGAGTGCGGGATACCTCCATCGCGCTCTACACGTTCGCCGCCGCGCATGCGCAGCGGCGCGGCATCATCATCGCCGATACCAAGTTCGAATTCGGTCTCGACGAGCACGGCACGCTGACGCTGATCGACGAAGCGCTGACGCCCGACTCATCGAGATTCTGGCCGGCGGACTCCTACCGGCCCGGCACCAGCCCGCCGAGCTTCGACAAGCAGTTCGTGCGCGACTACCTCGAAACGCTTGACTGGAACAAACGGGCGCCAGGCCCGAAGCTCCCGCCTGAAATCATTGCGCGCACCAGCGAGAAGTACCATGAAGCGCTGCGCCGTCTGAGCGGACCGGGCGCATGAGCGCTCCCTGGATCGCCCCCTCCATACTCTCGGCCGACTTCGCGCGGCTCGGAGAGGAGGTTGATGCCGTCGTGGCCGCCGGCGCCGACCTGATCCATTTCGACGTGATGGACAATCATTACGTGCCGAACCTGACGATCGGTCCGCTCGTATGCGAGGCGTTGCACAAACACGGCACGAAAGTTCCGATCGACGTCCATTTGATGATTCGCCCGGTCGAGCGGATCGTGCCGGATTTCGCGCGCGCAGGCGCCGGCTTCATCACGTTTCATCCCGAGGCGGTGGATCACGTGGATCGAACCATCGATCTGATCCGCGAGCACGGTTGCCACCCAGGGCTGGCCATCAACCCCGGCGCGCCGCTCGACTGGCTCGATTACACGCTCGAGAAGCTCGACCTGGTGCTGATCATGTCCGTCAACCCGGGATTTGCGGGACAGCGATTCATCCCCACGGCCCTACGCAAGCTCGAAGCGGTGCGCCGGCGAATCGAGGCCAGCGGCCGCACGATACGTCTCGAAGTAGATGGCGGGATCAAGGTCGAGAATATTCAGGCCTGTGCGCGTGCCGGCGCGGATACCTTCGTGGCCGGCTCGGCCATCTTCGGCAGCGGCGACTACGCGGCAACGCTGCGTGCCATGCGCGCTCAGATCGCCGGCGCCTGAGACAGGCGCGCGCCGCGCGCTCTACTCTTCGTGTTGCTGTCCCGAGCCCGCCGGGCGCGCCGGCTTGCCCGATTGCTTGACCGGGACGACCACCGGGCGGGTCCGCATCTTCGGCCGGGCATTGAAAACGACGATCGTCTTGCCGGTGGCGCGCAGCAGCCCCTGATCCTCGAGGACCTTCAGGACCCGGCCCGCCATCTCGCGCGAGCAGCCGACCAGGCGGGACAGTTCCTGCCGGCTCACCTTGATCTGCATGCCCTCCGGGTGCGTCATGGCGTCCGGTTCTTCGCACAGATTGTTTATGGCGTGCGCCACGCGCCCGGTAACATCCACGAACGCGAGATCGCCGAGCTTTCGATTGGTACGATCGAGACGCGTCGCGAGCTGCGTCGCGAGCTCGAACACCAAGCCCGGGCTCTCGGCGGCGATCTGGCGAAACCGCGAGTAGGTCATCTCCGCCAGCTCACAGGCGTTGCGCGTGCGCACCCACGCGCTGCGGGTTGCCTCATCCTGGAAAAACAGGCCCATCTCGCCGAAGAACTGTCCCCGATTGAGGTAGGCGAGGACCATTTCATTGCCTTCCTCGTCCTCGATCATCACCTCGACCGAGCCGCTGATGATGTAGTAGAGGACATCGGGCAAATCACCGGCGTGAATCACGACGGTCTTCGAAGGAACAGTGCGGATGCGGCAATAACTGAGGAAACGATTGATCGCCGGAATGTCACTCAGCGGCTTGACGACGTTTTCTTCCATTACCGGCTCCCCCCGTTTGGATGGGCTTTACGAGAAGATTACTTAATTTACCTCGCCAGGTAAAAGGCTACCGCACCGGGAGCTGCGAAAACCAGAGGTACGTGTACAGTCGTCGCGTGAGCCGCGATCAGATCCAATGGGCGGTCGTGGTCATGACCCTCGCCGTCGCACTCATCAGCGCCCGGACCGGCGAAGGCAGGTCGATGCCGCCGGCGGCCTTGGCGTGTGCGCCGTGAACGATCTCGTCGGCCCGCATCTGCTCCACGATGGCGCGGCTGCGATGATCGTCCGCCGGCAGCGCGCCCAGGTGCCCGTTGAGGTGACCCTCGACTTGCCGCTCGGTCTCGACGACGAACCCCAGGCTCACGCGGTCGCCCAGCAGGCCGGCCAAGGCGCCGATCGCAAACGAGCCGGCATACCACAGCGGATCGAGCACACTGGGGCGGGAGGTGAGTTCGGAAAGGCGAGTCGCACACCACGCCAAGTGGTCGGTCTCCTCGCGGGCGGCCTTCAGCAGCATCTCCCGCGTGGCATCATTGCGCGCCACGAGAGCCTGGCCGTGGTAAAGCGCTTGCGCGGCGATCTCGCCGGCATGATTCACTCGCATCAGCGACGCGGCTTGCCGCCGTTCGTCCGCCGTGAGCTCGGACTTTACCGCGTCCGGTCCGCCCGGAATGGGTCGCGACGGATGTGCGGGCGCCCATAGGGCTCGCAGTGCCCGGTCAGCGGCGGCCACCCAGGAATCGAAAGAGCGACAGGCTTCCATGGAGCGCATTATAGAAGCATCGGGCCGCCGGTGGGGACCGAACCGGCCACGCAGGCACAGGCTTTTTGCAATGCGCGCGCGCCTTCAGTAGACTTGCCGGCCCTTTGGATCGGGTCCTCTTTGGATCGATGCCCCCCTGTGCAGAGGCTCATATGAAGACGGTTTTCGCCAAGTCCGGCACTATCCGGGGCGATTGGTTCGTGGTCGACGCGACCGGCAAGACGCTCGGTCGCCTCGCGACGGAAATTGCCCATCGCCTGAAAGGCAAGCATAAGGCCGATTACAGCCCCCACGTCGACATGGGCGACCACATCGTGGTGCTCAATGCCGGCAAGGTGCACGTCACCGGCCGCAAGCTTACCGACAAGATTTACTATCACCACACCGGGCACATCGGCGGCATCAAGTCGATTGCGCTCGAGAAACTGCTCGCGGAGCACCCCGAGCGAGCGATCGAATTCGCGGTCAAGGGCATGCTGCCGAAGAACCCGCTGGGTCGGCGCATGTTCAAGAAGCTGCATGTGTTTGCCGGCGGAGAGCATCCGCACCAAGCCCAGCAGCCGCGTCCGCTTGCGATCTGAGCGCTCGGGGAGCAGGCGCGACGAGCCCCCGCTCGGGGTGAGTGGGCAGGCATCACGCTCCCGGGATGGAATCTTTTGAGGTTTATCGAATGGCAGTCCAGCAACTGAACTACGGCACGGGTCGGCGCAAGACCGCCACGGCGCGCGTTTACCTGCGCTCTGGCACGGGTCAGATCACCGTCAACGATCGGCCGCTCGATGAATTCTTCGGCCGCGAGACCGGGCGAATGATCGTGCGTCAGCCGCTCGAGGCCCTGGAACTCACCAGCCGCTTCGACATCAGCGTCACCGTCGACGGGGGTGGCATCACCGGCCAGGCCGGCGCCATCCGCCACGGCATCACGCGCGCGCTGATCCAGTACGACGAGACTTACCGCAAGCCGCTGCGTGACGCCGGATTCGTCACCCGCGACGCGCGCGAGGTTGAGCGTAAGAAGGTCGGCCGGCGTAAAGCGCGCCGCGGCACGCAGTACTCGAAGCGCTGATCGGATCTCGAAACCGTCGCCGAGGCAGGCTTCAATAGCCGCCCCGGCGCGGTCCGCTCGATACGCTCACCGCGCAAATTTGGGGGATCGTCCAAGGGTAGGTCAACGGACTCTGACTCCGTTTACCCGGGTTCTACAAAATCGCCGGGAGCGATCTTGGACGGCGCGCAGCGCCGGGCCCGAAGGGCCGAGGCTCAGGATGAGCCGAGCAATCCTAGCCCCCCCAGCAGTGGCTTGCAGTCGAAAGCGGATCTGGTTTCAATACGGGGCACAGCTGAACGGGTGCCGTGGAGAATTTGGGGGATCGTCTAGTGGTAGGACAACGGACTCTGACTCCGTTTACCTAGGTTCGAATCCTAGTCCCCCAGCCAAAACGTACAGAGGCCCGCCAACCGGCGGGCCTCGA
>JAJYFU010000161.1 GCA_021790795.1 Pseudomonadota bacterium | reverse complement strand
ACAGCATGACGTGGGAACGGATAACGAAGATCGCCGCTGCCTGGTTGCCACAACCCCGCATCCTTCATCCTTGGCCGGACAGGCGGTTCGCCGTTAAACACCCAAGGTGGGAGCCCAGTGCGTAAATCGCGCACGCTGGGATCTGTGCGGGGGGCGTCCAGCAATGGGCGTCCCTACCGCGATCACTCACCCCTGGCGCGAGGGCACTCTGACTAAGTGGTCAATTGCGAACGGCTGGACATCGCCCACAGATGCGCTCTCCCGAAATCGCGGAACTCGAGGTCGGGAGGGCATCGGCCAGCGAAACGCGTCGCGCGCCTGAATCGCCGTGGGACGTCGGATTCCCGGAATCCATGGCAAAATAGGGCTTATGCCAGCCACCGAGCTACCCGCCTCCACCTCGAGCCTTTTCAGTCATGTGACGGCCGAGAAGTCTGCAGTCTATCGGGCCATCATGAACCTTTTCTCCGCGGCCAAGCGTCAGTTCCGCCATCATCTGCGGCCCGATGAGGTGCTTCTCGAGGCACGCTGGCCGGGCGACAGGCCGACCCTTGAGGAGGCGCAGCAGGCGTTGGCACAGCTTGTCGAGTGGGGGAATCTGCACGCGCAACCCGATACGGCGCGGGTGGCCACCATCGAGGACTTCTACCGCAAGCGTCTGCTCTACCGGCTGTCGTCCGGGGGCGAGGCGGTCGAGGCGGGACTCAAGATCTTCGTCGCCACCCTGGCGCGGCGCGCCGAGCTGCAGTCCGTGGCGCTCGAGGACATCCGAGCGAGGCTCCTCGCACTCTCCGAGCTTTCGCGCGAAGAGCCGATGGATGCAGCCAAGATCCACGCGACGTTGCGCGATCTCGTGCATGTTTTCGAGGGTCTCGCCGCCAACGCCGAGGCCTTTATGACGGGCCTCTCGCGCTCGATCGAACTGTCCCGGGCCGAGGCGGGCGAGGTGATGAGCTTCAAGTCGCGCCTGATCGATTACCTCGAGCGCTTCATCGGCGATCTGGTGACGCGCTCGAGTCAGATCGTCGAGCTCCTCGAGGTTCTGGTGCCAAGAGAGTCGGCGTTGCTCGAGCTGGCGGCCGCGCGCGAGGCGCGCGATGTCGCCCCGGGAGACGCCGAGGCGCAGGAGCAGTCTGCGGCGGTGCGGCTGGCGTCCTGGCGGGAGCGCTGGGCGGGGCTCAGGCGCTGGTTTCTCGCCGACGGCCGCGGGTACTCGCAGGCGGAGCTGTTGCGCAAGAGCGCGCTCGCGGCCATTCCCCGGCTGTTGCAGGCCGTCGCCGCGCTGAACGATCGCAGGGCCGGACGAAGCGATCGCGCGACGGACTTGCGGCGGCTGGCGCTTTGGTTTCTCGAAGCGAGCGGCAATGAAGAGGCGCACCGCCTGTGGCGAGCAGCCTTCGCACTTTCGCCGGCCCGTCATCTGGCGCTTACGCCGCGGGAACGCGACGTCGGCACCTCAGTGCCATGGAAGGACGCCCCGCCGATCGAAGTCTTCCCGCAGCTTCGAGAGCAAGGCATCCTGCCGACGCGCGGGGCTCCGCCTCGGATCAGGGATCGCTCCGCCGAGCGGGCGCAGCTGGCCGCGCGGGTCGCAGAGGAGTCCGCGCAGACGGAGGCGGCTCGACACCGCCTTGCGACGGGCACCCCGACCCGGCTCTCCGAGCTTGGGGTCCTCGATCGGCATGCCTTCCGCCTCTTTCTGACACTGCTCGGGGAGGCGCTCGCCTCGCAGACTCATGCGGACAGACCGGTCGAGCGCCTGACGGGGGACGGCACGCTGCTCATCCGGCTCGAGCCGCTCGAGAGGGCCCAACAGGCGGTAATCGAGACGGAGCTCGGGCGCTTTGCGGGGAGGGACCACCTCATTACGATTCGGGAGGCTTAGACCCATGGGTCCCGAGCTTGGCCTGACCGACGTCCTGGCGCGCCAGACGGAAGATGAGCGCGAACGCGCCCTGCGGGCGCTCCTGATGCACCCCCTCCTTGCCGGCGGCAGCGAGGAGTATGCGCTTGTACGCCGGCACGTCGAGTACCTGCGCGACTGGCTTGCGCGCGAGACCGGATGGCGCCTTCATGTCGAGCGCGGTTTCGCGCGTCTTTACAAGACGCCTGCCAACACAGGCGACGCCACACGCGGATTGCCGGACTTCGATCGGGAGCGCTACGCGCTTCTCTGTCTTGCTTGTTTCGTGCTCGAGCGCGGTGAATCCCAGATTACCCTGCGGCGGCTCGGCGAGCAGCTCCTGGATGCCGCAGCCGACCCGGAACTGGGGGAGCGCGGATTCGACTTCACCCTCGAGTCGCATCACCACCGACGAGCGCTCGTCCAGGTATGCCGCTTTCTTCTGGGCTACGGTGTGTTGTCGCGAGTCGTTGGAGACGAGGAGACGTATGTCAATCGCACCGGCGATGTGCTCTACGACGTCAACCGCAGGGTCCTGGCCACCTTGCCGGCGAGCCCTCGCGGTGCGAGTCTCATTTCCTTGACCGCGGAGCGGCTCGGGCTGGAGCACATATTGGCGGCATTGGTCGAAGAGTATGTTCCGGAAACGACGGAGGGCCGGCGGACGGCACTGCGCCACCGCCTGAGCCGCCGGCTCCTTGACGATCCGGTGCTTTATCACGATGAACTCACCGAGGAAGAGCGCCAATACCTGGCGAGTCAGCGCGGACCCATGGCGGCGCGTCTTGCGGCCGCGGCCGGACTCGTACCGGAGCTGCGCGCCGAAGGCCTGGCACTGATCGACGAGGGGGGCGAGCTGTCGGATCGGCAGCTGCCCGCCGTCGGCACCCTCGCCCATGCGACGCTGCTTCTCGCCGAGCATCTGGCAGAAGCCTCACGCGACGATCCCCAGCGACTGCATTCGATGCACGAGCTGGCCGCCTACCTGCGCACGGCGGCAGACCGGTATGGCCGCTACTGGCGAAAGGAAGCCCGCGCGCCCGGCGCAGAGGCGGAATTGGCGGCCCAGGCCGTTGAATGTCTCGAAGCGCTGAACCTGGTGCGCAAGGTGCAAGGCAGTGTCTGGGCGCGACCGGCGCTGATGCGCTATGCCGTGCGCGAGGCGCGCCGGCGGGAGGCATCGGCTGTATGACATCCGGGCTGCCATCGTTCGATCTGCCGCAGCCGGCGCGCAGCAGGTGGCAACCGCTGCGCCTGGGGCTGGTGGAGCTGTATCACTACGACGTCGAGGAGTTCTGGTTCCGCGATGGCCACCTGCTCCTGCGCGGCAACAACGGGACCGGCAAGTCGAAGGTGCTCTCGCTCACCTTGCCGTTTCTGCTCGACGCGAACCTCACGCCGGCGCGCATCGAGCCCGACGGCGACCGCAACAAGCGCATGGAGTGGAACCTGCTGATGGGCGGGCGGTTCGAGCGGCGTATCGGCTACACGTGGCTCGAACTCGGGCGGGTCGACGAGGAGGGCAACGCGGTGACCCTGACGCTGGGTTGCGGACTGCGCGCCGTGGCGGGACGCAGCGGGGTCGACGCCTGGTATTTCCTGACCGAACAACGGGTCGGTTCCGACTTGTGGCTCACGACGCCGCAGAAGACGGCCCTCACCCGTGAGCGGCTCGCCGAGGCCATCGGTGACCGCGGACACGTCTTCCAGACCGCCCAGGAATACAAACGGGCCGTGGACGAGCGGCTTTTCCGGCTCGGCAACGACCGCTACGCGGCGCTCGTCAATACCCTGATCCAGCTTCGCCAGCCCCAGCTCTCGAAGCAACCCGACGAGGACCGTCTGTCCGACGCGCTCACCGAGGCACTGACGCCGCTCGATCGGGATGCGCTCGAAGTGGTCGCCGACGCGATGG
>JAJYFU010000160.1 GCA_021790795.1 Pseudomonadota bacterium | reverse complement strand
ATCCATCAGCAGCGTCTGCTTGCGTACGTAGTACGTGTCCATGACCACCCGGCGCCGATAATTGGTATCGTTGCGTCCGGTGACCTGCCAGAGCCCGGTGATTCCCGGTTTCGCGGCCATGTAGGCCGGCAGGTAGCGCCCATAGCGGAGCATCTCGTCCTTCACAATCGGCCGCGGACCCACCAGACTCATCTCTCCGCGCAGCACGTTCCAGATCTGCGGCAGTTCATCGAGACTGGTTTTGCGCAGAAATCGCCCGAGACGCGTCACGCGCGGATCAGAGCGCAGCTTATGGTCGCGCAGCCATTCGGCCCGAGCCTCGGGATCGCGCTCGAGCAGGTCGTGCAGGATCTGCTCGGCGTTCGGCACCATGGTGCGGAACTTCAGGCACTCGAACGTGCGCCCGCCCTGGCCGATGCGGCGATGGCGGAACAGAATGGGGCCGTCCTCGACGCCCATGCGTACGGCGATCACGAGGATCAGCGGTGAGAACGCGAGTCCGATCGCCAGCGCACCGACGATGTCGAGCACCCGCTTCAGCGGTCGATAGGCGCGTGAGCGTGGTGCAAAGCGTGTTGTGGTGCGAGCAGGCGCCGGCCAGATGTGCGGCTGCGTCCGAGGCTGCAACGCCTCATCGAAGGACACTGCATCGGCCATGAGTTCCGGACCTGTTCCGTCGAAAGTCATACGCTGCTCTTTTAAGATCAAGTGCGGTCGAGGATTCCCTTTGCGTACCGGGGCTTCCGCGACCACGTGCGTGGTGATGACTTCGTCCGCCTGCGTCGACAAGATAAACTCCCTTCTTGCTACAGGACTGTCGCAATCAGGCGACAAAAGTCCCGGTCAGTGTGATCCTTCATGCGCTCCCCCGTCCGGGACGTGTTGCACATTTTCCAAGTAACGATTCGCGCTGGCGAGCGTTGACCCCCGTGGCTCAAGCGCAACGCATATCGATTCGATGTCGAGTTCCCGCGACAGCCGCTGCACGCGACTGCATCACGCGGGGATTTCAGGCAGGAATCTAGCCAGTCCGCAGAGGCAAACCGCTGCGGGGGACCGAAGTTTCTGGCATTAGCGACACCTTGCTTCAATTCGTTCATCCTGCCAACAGGCCGCCTCCGCGCGCCCGGGGGACACGGTTCCCCCCAAATCGTGCCTTTTCTCGGTGCCGGCGCAGTATAGCGGGGCGCATGCGCCTTTTAAACCCGCGAAGTTGCGGAATCTCGCCTGGCGGTTCCCTTTTGTGTGCGCGCGTCCGCAGCCGGAGAGGGCACGTGCGGCGCGTCACGCCGAACTCATGCCGGGCGCGATGGGATTGGCAGCGCGGAGGCGGTGCGCTTGTGAGGGATTCTTCCTTCCTTTACCCTCTCGCCCGCCATGAAAGTCACCATTTTTGGTTCGGGATATGTCGGTCTCGTGACCGGCGCATGCCTGGCGGAAGCCGGCAACCACGTGGTCTGCGTCGACGTCGATGCGGGCAAGATCGAGCGGTTGAACCGCGGCGAAGTGCCCATCCACGAGCCCGGCCTCGATGCGCTGCTGCATCGCAATGCCGAGGCCGGCCGCATCGAGTTCACCACCGATGCCGAACGCGCGGTGGCCCACGGGCTGTTCCAGTTCATCGCGGTCGGAACCCCACCCGATGAAGACGGCTCGGCGGACTTACGCCATGTGCTCGCCGCGGCGCGCACGATCGCCACTCACATGAAACGCCACACGGTGGTGGTGACGAAGTCCACGGTGCCGGTGGGCACCGCCGACAAGGTGCGCCGCGAGATCGACACCACGCTTGCGACGCGCGGCGCGCAGGTCCCGTTCAACGTCGTCTCCAACCCCGAGTTCCTGAAGGAAGGCGCGGCGATTGCGGACTTCATGAAGCCTGATCGCGTGGTGGTCGGGACCGACGATCCGGCGACTGCCGATCTGATGCGCGAGCTGTATGAGCCGTTCACTCGCAACCACGACCGGCTCATCGTCATGGACATCCGCTCCTCGGAGCTGACCAAGTACGCGGCGAACTCCATGCTCGCCACCAAGATCAGCTTCATGAACGAGCTGGCCAACATCGCCGAGCGCCTGGGCGCGGACATCGAGAAGGTCCGCCTCGGGATCGGTTCCGATCCGCGCATCGGCTACGGGTTCATCTATCCGGGCGCGGGCTACGGCGGGTCTTGCTTTCCGAAGGACGTCAAGGCGCTGATCCGCTCGGCGCACGATGCGGGCCACGAGCCGACGCTGCTCGATGCCGTCGAGGCGGTCAATGCGCGCCAGAAACAGGTGCTGTTCGCCAAGATCCAGCGGTACTTCAAGGGCGAGCTCGCCGGGCGCACGATCGCGCTCTGGGGACTGGCCTTCAAACCTGACACCGACGACATGCGCGAAGCGTCCTCCCGGGCGCTGATCGAGGCGCTGTGGGCGGCCGGCGCGCGCGTGCAGGCCTACGATCCGGTGGCCATGAGCGAGGCGCGGCGCCTCTTCGGCGAGCGGCCCGATCTGACCCTCGCCAGCAGCGCCTACGGGGCGGTCCAGGGGGCCGATGCGCTCGCCATCATCACCGAGTGGAAGGAGTTTCGCAGTCCGGACTTCGAGCGGCTGCGTCAAAGCCTCAAGAGTCCGGTGATCTTCGACGGCCGTAACCTCTACGATCCGCAGGGGGTGGAGCGGTTTGGACTGGCGTATTACGCGATCGGGCGTGGCCGCTCGATCCAGCGCACAAAGGCCTGAGGGTTCAAGGTGACTGCCGTGCTGACTCCCGTGATCCTCTCCGGCGGCGCCGGAACCCGACTCTGGCCGCTCTCGCGCGAGCTGTACCCGAAGCAGCTGCTCAGCCTCACCGGCGAGCGGACCATGATCCAGCAGACCGCGCTGCGGCTCGAGGGCCTCTCGGCCGCCGCCCCGGTGGTGGTGTGCAACGAGGCGCACCGCTTCCTGGTCGCCGAGCAACTGCGCGAGATTCACGTGGCCCCGCAGTCCATCGTGCTCGAGCCCATGGGGCGCAATACGGCGCCGGCCATCGCGCTCGCGGCGCATGCGGCGCTGAAGCGCTCCGGCGCCGCCGATCCTCTGCTGCTGGTGCTGCCGGCCGATCACGTCATTCGCGACGTTCCGGCCTTCCAGAAGGCCGTCAAAGCGGCGCTGGCGGCTGCCGGCGAGGGACGGCTGGTGACCTTCGGGATCGTGCCGACGAGCCCCGAGACCGGCTACGGCTACATCCAGCGCGGGGCGCCTGAGGGTGCGGCCTTCAGCATTGCCCGCTTCGTCGAGAAGCCCGATGCCGAGCGGGCCGGGGCATTCCTGGCCTCGGGCGAGTATTACTGGAACAGCGGCATGTTCCTGTTTTCCGCAAAGCGCTATCTGGAGGAGCTCGCGCGGCTCGCCCCGGACATGGCGCGGGTGTGCGCCGAGGCGTTCGCCGCGGCGCGTGCGGATCTGGATTTCACGCGCATCGCGCCGGAGCGCTTTGAGACCTGCCCGGCGGACTCCATCGACTATGCGGTCATGGAGAAGACGGCCGATGCGGTCGTCGTCCCGCTCGCGGCCGGTTGGAGTGACGTGGGGTCCTGGTCGGCGCTGCACGAGGCGAGCGATGCCGATGGTCACGGCAACGTGCTGCGCGGGGATGTGATCTGCGAGGATTCCGAGGGGTGCTACCTGTACGCCGAGAGCCGACTGGTTTCGGCCGTGGGGCTCACCGATCACGTGGTGGTGGAGACCAAGGATGCGGTCCTGGTGGCCCCGAAGAACCGGGTGCAGGACGTGAAGAAGCTGGTGCATCGCCTGAAGGAGGCGGGCCGCTACGAGCACAGCCTGCACCGGGAAGTGTTCCGGCCCTGGGGCAG
>JAJYFU010000159.1 GCA_021790795.1 Pseudomonadota bacterium | reverse complement strand
GCTGTGGCAAGTTGCTGCGATCATGCTGTTCATGGTCACGTGGCTGGCGGGCCAAGTCGGTTGCTGGCCGTCGGGATCGACGTTGCAGCGGCATGCCGGCGCTCAGCAGTTCATCAGTCATTCTGCTGACAGCTGCTGCGGACTTTCCGGACCGGGTCATACGTTGTTTGCCGCGCGCTCCGCGCTGCCGGGCGAAGACGGACATCCGGGCGCTGTCCCGTGGCAGATCGGTGCATTGACACCAGCCCCGGCAGTTTTCGCGGTATTCGTCGCCCTTGGCGCACCGCATGTTCTCGCTTCTCCCGTTCTGCGGTGGTCGCGGCGGCATTTCACTCCCCGCTGGACCCAGGCTCCACCGTCGTTGATCTGATCGCCGCCTGACGGCGGCGTGGCCGGGTTCGCGCCTGCGCGCGGACAATTCGGATCATCGTCTGCGGTGGAGAATTATCTATGGTATCCCTCATCCGGCGCACTATGCGCTGCGTCGACCGGCTGTTGCCGCCGATCCTGGCCGCTGCGTCGGCGCCTGCTCGTGTGCTACCAGACGGGTTCAGATATCGGCCTCGAGCCGGTCGAGTCGGCGGTCTGGGCCACGCTCATCGAGGTCTCGGATGTCTTGTTCGATCATGGGACGTCTCACGTATGTTGTCTCACTGTCATGACGCAACGCACGCCGTTTCTGCGCCCCTCGGTAGCACGCTGACGAATCCATCGAGGGAGAGGGAAGGGCGGTGCGCGTGCGTATTCGCTGAATCATGACAGGAACAAACTGCAGGTCAGTGGCAGCACGGGTCCGGGCGAGTCACTTGTGGGTCCTCGCCCTGGCGCTCTCCGGTTGCGCCCATTTCCAGAGCCGACCAATCTCGCCTGCCCGGTCGCTAGCCGCCTACGAGGACCGCTCCCTGGTCCGTCCGGGTCTCGATGCATTCCTCGCGGCCAATCACGTTGCGCCCCCGGCGCCCGGGCAGCGCTGGAACCTCAAGGCGCTCACTCTGGCCGCGTTCTACTACCAGCCGTCCCTCGCCTACGTGCGAGCGGAGCTTCTGGCGGCCCAGGCCGCACGCATTACCGCTGCCGAACGGCCGAACCCATCCATATCGCTCAGTCCCGCGTACGACTCCGGCATCCCGGGCGCGCCGAGTCCCTGGCTCGTGCCCATCGCCATGGACTGGCCGATCGAGACCGCCGGTCGGCGCGGTGACCGCATGGCCGAGGCGTACCACCTGGCAGCAGCAGCCCGCTGGGATCTCGTCGGCACCGTCTGGGGCGTGCGCAGCCGCGTGCGGGCGGCATTGCGCGAACTTTACGCGGCACGGGAGAGAAAGCGGCTGCTGGCCCGCCAGGAAGCGGCGCAACGGACCGTCCTGACTTTGATCGAGGGGCAGTTCAGAGCCGGTGCCGCATCGAGTTACGAGATGACCCGGACGCGCATCGCGCTCAACAATACGACGCTGGCCCGGCAAGCGCAGGCGGGACGGATCCAGAAAGCACGCATCGCGCTCGCGACCGTACTCGGGGTGCCGCCTCGGACGCTGCGCCACGTGCGGTTCTCGTTCGCCGCCTTCAAGGCATTCCCGCAGGCCCTCACCCGGCCCGAGGTGCGCCGTGAGGCGCTGCTGGGTCGCTCGGATGTGCGTGCTGCCCTCGAACAGTACGCGGCCAGCCAGTCTGCGCTCAAGCTCGAGATCGCCCGCCAGTGGCCGAACATCAGTCTCGGCCCGGGCTACGCCTGGAATGCACAGCTCGCCGGCGACAGCGAGTGGCAGCTCGGACTTACCTTGACGCTGCCCGTGCTCAACCAGAACCAGGGCCCCATCGCCCAGGCGCGCGCGCAGCGGCGGGCGGCCGCCGCCCTGTTCCTCGCCGTGCAGTCGGCGGCCATCGGGCAGATTGACGGCGCGCTCGCAGCGTATCGCTCGGCGCTCGCACAGGTGCAGACCGCCAACTTGCTGCTCACCAACCTGAGCCGCCAGCTCGATGCCATCCGCGAGCAGGTGCGGGCCGGAGAGATGCAGCCGCTCGACCTCGCCAACGCCAAGGTTGCCTTCTACTCCGCGGCTCAAAGCCGGCTCGCGGCCGACCTGTTGGCGCAGCGGGCGCTCGGTGCCTTGGAAGAGGCCGTGCAAAGTCCGCTCACCCTGTCTCCTTCCGCGGTGCGATCCGCAGAGCACGAAACCACCTTGACCCGACAATGAAATCCCGCATCCTAATTGCCGGCGGCATCGTCGCCTTGGGCGCCGCGGTTGGCGCATACGCACTCAGATCCCACTTGGTCGCACTTGCGGTCTCCAGACAGGCCGCTACGCCTACTGGTTCCATGATCAGCGTCCAAGTCGGCGAGTTGAAACGCCTGACCCTTCACCGATACGTTACCGGCTATGGTGCCGTGACGTCCGCTCCTGCGACACCGCAGCGGCCCGCTGCCGCAGCTGATATCGCGGCGCCCGTGACAGGTGTCGTTACGTCGGTTGCCATCGCTGCCGGCCAGCGTGTCAAGCGTGGCCAGTTGTTGATGGAATTGAATTCCGCCTCGATAACCGAAACTTACGCGGCACAGGAGGTGGCACGGCTGAAGCGGCTCTACGCCGAGCACAACGCCTCCCTCAAAGCCCTGCAGCGCGCCGAGGCGCAGTTGGCGCTCTTGCGTGTCACGGCACCGCTCAGCGGGACGGTGGTCAGCGTCAATGTCAAACCTGGCGCCGCCGTGGATGCACGCACCGTGCTCGCCGAGGTCATCGACCTCGACCGGCTCGTCGTACGCACGAACATCCCCGAAATGGAGGCTTCCGACCTCAGGCCAGGGGAACCGCTGCAGATCCTCGGCGCATCGCCTCTGCCGACGACGCTCAACTACGTGAGCCCGACCGTCGATGCGAGCGACGGAACCGTGATGGCCTGGGCCAGCCTGCCACCACGCAGTCGCCTGCGGCCAGGCCAGTACGTGAGGCTGCGCATCGTCACCGCCACGTATCACAATGCACTGGTGGCACCGAGCGAGAGCGTCATCGGTGGCGTGCTTGGTGGCCGCAGCGTCCTTTCGGTCGTTCGCGGCAATGAGGCGATCCGGGTGCCCGTCGAGGCCGGCTTGCGTGAAGGCGACTGGGTGGAAGTGACAGGCCCAGGACTCCATGCCGGCACTCCGGTCGTGACGGTGGGCGCGTACGGGCTGTCGGCACGCACCGCGATTCGGTTCTCGGGCGCAGCGGCCGCACCGTCGGTGGCGGCACGACCCACTGTTTCGGTGCCGCGATGATCACGCCCAAGGACGCCAGCACCAGCTCGCCGGTCGGTCGGTTCGCGATCCGGCACGCGATTGCCATCTCCTTCATTACCGCTGTCCTGTGTCTTGCGGGCGTATTCGCGGCCTTGCATACGCCCTCCTCAGTATTCCCGGCAACAGCCTTCCCGCGCATCGTTGTGAATATCGGCAACGGCATCATGCCAGCCGACGAGATGATGGCCACGATCACACGGCCGGTCGAACAGTCCCTGAAGAGCATTCCCGGGGTCACCTCGGTACTTTCGACCACGACGAGGGGATCAGCGATCGTCAATGTGAAGTTCGCCTGGGGCACGGATATGCACAGGGCGGATCTGTATGTCCTCGGGCGACTTTCCGAAATTCGCAGTCAGCTGCCACCCACAGCGGTCACGAGCGCCGAGCGCGTCGGATTCTCGCTGAGCTACCCGATCATTGGTATCAGCCTGACAGGGTCCAACCACAGCCTCACGGACCTGTGGAACACTGCCACGTACACCATCAAGCCGCTCTTCCTGCAGATCCCCGGGGTTTCGAGGGTGGAGATTGTGGGCGGTCGCGTGCCGGAGTATCACGTGGTGGTCGATCCGGTCAGGCTCCAGGCCGCGC
>JAJYFU010000063.1 GCA_021790795.1 Pseudomonadota bacterium | reverse complement strand
CCCGTCAGATCCGCCAGCCGCTCGATCTCCGAATCCATGACCGCCGGCTCCACCTGCCGGTGCTCCGATTCGCTGATCGAGTGAAACAGCTCGCCCGGCCGGCGCGAGCGCGCGCGGCTCAGCCGGATCATCTCGCGCTCGCCGATCAGACGGGACGCGAACCGCGAGGTCCCGCCGTGCTCGCTGGCCGAACAGCGCAGGATCAGGGTGTTGGCGCAGTTCTCGACGATGGTCTGGGCCTCGCCCGCGCCGTAGGTGGTCGACACCTGCGCGATGGACTGCAGGCCGAGGACACAGCGTCCGCCGAACTTGCGCAGCCGGGCCAGCGCATCCTTCAGTCCATCGATCGGCCCGAGCGCATCGAGCTCATCGGCGACGAACCACAGCGGCCGGGAGCCTTCCGGCGCGCTCATCGTCTCGAAGATCGCCAGGCGCATCCAGGCCGAGATGCTGGCGCGCAGCGCGGCGATCTGTCCGGCGCGATACGGAATGAACAGCACGCCGCGGCCGTCGCGGATCCAGTGCCTGACCGACAGCGGCTCGGCGCTCTGCCGGGCCACGTGCCGCAGCGCCGCCACCGCCGAGCTGGTCACCGAGCGGATCGAGTCGAGCATGCGCGCGTTGTGCTCGTCGAAAAACGGCTGGGCCGGCGTGCCGCCCACCAACAGCTTGAGCTCCTCCCGGTCCGAGACGACCAGAAGATCATAGAGCTGTCCCACGTCGGTCACGCCCGCTTCGCGCGCCTGGCCGGCCACCGCGCTGAACAGCGTGCGGGCATAGCCCCGCCAGCTGCGATCCGATCCCGGGTGATCGGGAATGAGGGCCAGGGCCAACTGGTCGATGTCGTACGCCGCATCGATCTCGCCGAACAGATCCCACCGCCGCGCGCCCCGCTCGAACGGACTGAGGATCACATCGCCCCGGCGCTCATCGAGGAACCGGCGGGCGAATCCCCCGTCGGGATCGGCGATCACCGCGCGATCCCCGCGCGCGAGGGCTCCGGCGAGCAGCTCGGCGATGGCCGTGCTCTTGCCGGCCCCGGTGGTCCCGATCAGCTTGAAGTGCTTGGTCTCATCCGCGTACGGCACCTCCACCCCGGCCAGTGTCAGCGGCGCGGAACGCGTGTGCGAGCGGTGTGCGCCGTGCGCGAGCCGCGCGTGCTGTTGCGAGCTTCGCGCCTGCTGCGCATCGAGCACGACGGCGCCGCGCACCTGCACCTCGGGGCTGGCGCCGGGCAACGACGCCAGAATGCGGCCCGCCGTGTATCCGCCCAGGATGCCGAGACCCGCGGCACCGGCGACCGGAAGCACCGTGTCGGCCACGCCGAGCGCATGGAAGAGCGGGGCGGCCGCCGCCATGCCGGCGCCGAGCGCGCTCATCACGGCAACGCTCCAGGCGGGCGAGACCAGCCAGCGCCGAGCCGCCGCGCGACCGCGCGCCAGCGCGACCCACATCGGCGCTTGCACCGTGGCATAGGTCACCGCCAGGCCATCTCCGCCGTGCGTCAGATCGTAGAGCAGCGCCGCGGACATGACGCCTACTCCACCGGGAACTCGCCGCCGGCGGCCGCGCGGCGCGCGGCGCGGGCGCCGGTCACGATACCGGCCGTGCCGGCACGCCGGGGCTGGGGACGGAACCAGATTTCACGGACGATGCGCCGGTGGCGCTCCAGGCCGCATTGGATGACGACATCGATCAACACGTGCAGGAGGCTTTGAATGTCGCGCCGCGCCAGCTGCCGCCCGGCCGCGCTCTGCTTCACCAGCAGCGCCAACTGCTCGAACGCCAGCGCCGCGCTCGAGGCATGCACGCTGGTGATCGAGCCCGGGTGACCGGAGTTCACGTTGCGCAGATAGTCGAACGCTTCCTCGGCGCGCAGCTCCGCCAGCAGGATCCGATCCGGCTTCATGCGCAGGCAGGCCTCGAGCAGCTGCTTGGGCGTGACGCGCGAGAGTCCCTGATCGTCCTTGCTGTAAAACAGCCGGACGTGATTGGGATGCCGGTCGAGCGTCAGCTCCGGCGCATCCTCGATCGTGATGAGACGCTCTTCGGCCGGAATCTCCGCGATCAGGGCCTTCGTCCAGGTGGTTTTCCCGGATCCGGTCGGCCCCGACACCACGATGTTGCGCCGGCTGCGGACCGCCAGTGTCAGAAACGCCTCGAACTGGTGCGCCGCCAGCAGCGCGCGCAGCTCCCGGTCCACCGGGTCCGCGACGCCCGCGGCGACCCGCGTGTCACGCAGCGTGCCCTGCCCGGAAAGCTCCTCGACCGTCCAGCGCGACTGGGCGGGACGGCGGATGTTGATCGCCACGCAGCGCTCCGGCGTCGCCGGCGGCATCGCGATCTGCACGCGCTCACCGCTCGGCAGGCTGCCGGCGAGCAGCGGATGCACTTCATCGATCCTCTGCCGGGTGTAGTTGGCGACCAGCTTGGCGAACCGCCGGCACCAGTCGTAGTCCAGCTCCGGCAGCGGCTCGCGCCGCCAGCCGCCGCCGGTCTCGAGAAACACCTCCCCCGGCCTGTTGACGCACAACTCCGTCAGGTCCGCCCGGGACAGCAGCGGACGAATCGCCTGCACCGTCAGCTCCAGGGCGGAGCGTTGCGGCGCAGGCTCGCGCACCGCCGATGCCGCGGCGGACCCGCACTCAGTGCTCGACGAGCTCATACACGGGCCTGAAGTCCACATCACGGGCGACCAGAACCTCGATCCGCTGCCCGCTCGGCACATTGATGGTCGGAGGAATGTCCTCCGTGCCGCGCAACACCCCCGTCACGACACCGGCCGACTCGGTCGGGTCGATGATCAGCGTTCCACCGGCGCTCTGCGCCTGCGCCTGTACGACCCCGGTGACGGTCGAGATCAGCAGCGCCGCGCCGAAGCGCTGCCAGAAATGCGTGTCGACCGTTCCGGTCAGACCGGAGCGCCCCAGCGCATCGGTCGATGGAGAATCGAGCCGCACCACGACGCCCGTGGGCGTACGGGCCTCGGTCCAGATCACGAACACGCGCGCCTGCCCCTGGCGGACCTGGCCGCGCGTCTCACCGATCAACTCGGTGCCGCGCTCGAGCAGCACGACCGTGCCGTCGGCACTGAAGGTGTTGCGGGCCGTGATGCAGGTCGTCATGCCCGGAAGCGTCGAGTTGATCGCGGTCTCGAGCGTGCAGTCGATGAACGTGCCCTTGGCGAGCAGCAGACGCCGCTGCGGCAGCAGTTGCGCGCGCGTGGCGTGCATCACGCTCGGTCTCAGGAGTGCCTGCAGGCGCGAGCGCGCCGCACGGGGTCGACCGGATGGGTAGGCCCGGGACGCCGGCGCGCCGCCCGTTTGGGGGCCTCCCGCGCCGGGGGACGCCGGCGCCGTAAACACCGGACCTGACAGCAACGCCCGCAGCGCTTTCGACCGCCGGCGCGCCGGCGCGCCCGACGCCGTGCCGAGCGCCGGCGGGCGCGGCGCCTGTGCAGGACTCTGTGCCGCAAGGGCCGCCTCGCGCGCGGCCCGACTCAGCGCCGCAGGGCGCGCGGTCCGCGGCGGAGGTTTCGGCGGAGTCGATCGCTCGAGGGGCGGCAGCGGTCCGAGCGGGCGCGGGCCGCTCGCCGACCCCTGGGCTCCCACGCCGGTCGCCGGCGTCGTCGGCCGTGTGCCGCGCAGCGCACGGGTGTAATACCAGCTCAGCATCGTCACCGCGACCCCGATGACCAGAGCCGCCGCGAGCCATCCATTGAGGCGGGCATGCACCGAGCGCGGCCGGCGGGCCAGTGTGATGCCCCGCTCGCCGAGCACTTCGGCGTCCTCGACCGGCTTGCGCGCATCCGGGCGTGATCCGACACCCGACGCCGCGCTCGTGTGCTCCGGCGGACGGCGGCGCCAGAACCGGCCGATCACGGCCGCTCTCCCGAGGCATCGGCCGTCGCAGTGCGCGCGCCCGGACGGCGCGTGATACGCCAGACACGCGGCGATATCGTCTCCGACGCCAATCGCCGCTGGGTGTCCCCGAATCCCCGATTGACGATGCGCCCGCGCAGTCTGCCCCGCTTGACCACGAAGCGGCGCGCCACTTGATGAATGACCATCTGATCGCCCCGCATGTTGAAATCGACCAGAGACTCGCTGCCGTCGGCGTGCAGCACGAACACCGCCGGCAGCTGCTCCGCCGGCGGGAAGACCAGGCGGGTCTCGATGCCGTCGTCCCAGGCGGCCGACGGCTCGATGGAGCGGGCGCCGCAGTACCAGTAGTCCTCGTTGCGCACCGCCGGCCGTTCGGCCGCCGCCAGCGCGCGCGCAATCCGCTGGCGATTGCGCACCGCGGCGCCGCGTCTGCGGCGGCTCCGCGGATACTCGAAGCGCACGGCATAGATCACCGGCCGCGCGCGATGGCCGGCGGAGGGCGGACTGACTCGGTAGTCGAAGAGATAGGTCCGGCGGTTCGTGAGCACCGTCAGATCGGTTGCGACGTGCGTCGCCCTGGGCTTGATGAACAGGTTGTCGCCCGCGGCCGCGACGGTGATTCCCTTGGCGTCGCCGACGCCCAGACCGACGAAATGCTCCCCGGGCGCAAACTGCAGGTCGATCTCATAACCGACCCGACCGCGCAGCGCATACACCCGGTTGAGACCATAGCGCACGAAGCGCACGCGAGGACTCGCGGCGGCGGGCGGTGATCCGGGCTTCGCCGTCCCGGCCCGAACGCCGGCAATCATCAGCCCCGACATGCCGAGCGCCAGCGGCAGCGCGCACCGAGCCCATCGCCTCTTCGACATCTTGACCTCCTCCGATCAGCCGCCCGAGCGGCCGGCCGATCCGAGCACTTCCGGCTCGAGCTCGAGCGCGGTGACTTCGAAGGCGAGCGGATTCCAGCGCCGCATCTGCGGGGCGCGCGCCGGCGTGCCGAACACGTACTGGATCGTGGCAATCCAGTGCTCGAGACGCTCCGGCGCCCCGCCCGGCTGGCGCGCGATCCGCTCGAAGCGCACCTGCGCCAGATGTCCCCCGCCGAGCGCCGCGCCGAGGAAGCTCACCGATTCGATCCGCACCGAGACCGTGCCGCCATCGCGGTGAACGTTCAGGGGCGAGCGCGGATTGGACGGATCCCAGCGGGTGTACAGCGCCTGATTGAGCGGCGCGGAGTTGAACGCGCCGCACTGCCGGTAATCGGCTCGCGCCATCGCGTAATCGAAGCGCTCGCACACGCTGATGTAGCGCATGAGGAAATACCGCGCGATGGCCTGGTTGAAATCCTCACGGCCGTCGTACGCCGGCACCACGTCGACCACGCCCGTGCGGCTGTCGACACGAATCACGTACGGCTCCACCCGCTTCAGCGGAACCAGCGCCAACAGCGCACCGGAAAGGATCACCACGCAGATGCACGCGCCGAGCGCGACGCGCCAAGCGATGCGCTCGGACCGCTTCGCCTGGGCGCCGCGGTCGGCATCCCAGGAGGCAGCCTGCTCGAAGTACTCGGCCAGCGGCCGCTGCGCGCTCATGATCGGCTCGCGCGCCGGGTACGGCCGGGCCGCCGCGCCGCGCCCGGCGTGGGGGCGCCATCGGCAGGCCGGGCAGGCGCCGCAGCCGGCCGATTGATCGGCACCATGGGACCGGTGCAGAAGCGGCGCGAGGCACATCCCGACACGCAGCAGATGACGAGCAGCACCAGCAAGCGTTTCATGGGGCTCTCTCCAGGATCTGGATCTTTGCCGGAAAGGACGGCCCGCGCCGCGGCGCGCTCACGTGCGCAACCGCTCGCGGACCCGCGCCTGCATGCTGTGCAGACGCCGCTCGGCATACCCGCCCGCCGCGACGGCGGCGCCGGCGGCGGCCGGCACCGCCCAACGCGCCGCGCTGCGGACCGGAGTGCCGCCGGCATGCAGGGCCCGACTCATCATCCCCTGCGTGCTGAGCGCGATTCCGCCGGCCAGTCCGGAGGCCACCGGCATGACCTGCTGCATGAACAGGAACACCAGCGTCGTCACCAGCAGCATATCGAGCGCATCGACGGTGTCGACGGCGCTGCCGAGCGCGGCGGTCTGCTGCGCATACACCGCGACCAGATGGAGCAGCAGCGCCGCCACCATGACCGTGAGAATGGTGATCAGCGCATAGTTGGCCAGCTGCGCGATCCATGCCGTGAAGAAGCTGCGCGTGGCGTCAAAGAGCAGCAGCACGATGAACAGAGGGCCCAGCGCGAGCAGCACGGAGAGCGCGACGCTGGAGAGCGCGAGCAGGAACATCGTGTAGACGCACAACAGGCCCACCAGCAGCCAGACCACGGCGCCGGCGATGTAGAACCCGACATCGCCTCCCCACACGCTGCCCTTGTCGAACAGGCGCCCCGCCACCTCGCCGCCCTGGCTCCAGATCGCATCCAGTGTCGCGACCGGATCGGCGGCGCCGACCACCTCGGCGGCGAACTGCGCCGGCGCCGCGTAGAACGTAGTGACGATCAGCGTGTTGTAAAGCCAGAGGTGAACGCCGACGCCGAACACCAGAACCAGCTTGGCGATGCGCTTCAATCCCGCGACCACCGGCTCCTCGATCCGGCCGGTGAGCATGAGCACGCCCCACCCCATGACGTAGACCGCGGCCAGGACGACCAGCGCCGGCTCGAGCAGGGACGCGACGCGCGCGACCGTGGCGCCGATGTAACTGCCGAGCGCCCCGTTCAGCCACACCCAGAACGTCTGGAAGAATCCCATGGCCCCTCCGTCCTCGCCGCGCCGCTACGGGGTCGGCTGGAAGCGGGTTGCGAAGTCTCCCTGCGCCGCGATCGCCTCCTCGCGCGCGCGCTCGCGATCCGCCCAGCGCTCGGCCCGAGCCGCGGCGAACAGCACCGCCAGCTTGGTCTGCTCGTTCTGCACCATGGTCTGCTCCGCGTCGATGCGCGCGGTCAGATCGAGAACGGCCTTCTGATCGCCCGCCGACCCGATGGCCGTGATCAGCTGATTCAGCTGCGCGAATCGGCCGCTGGCATTGGCCAGCGCGGCGCTCGAGAGCGCCTGCAGCAGCGCCGCGCAGCGGCGGTCCGCCACCAGCTGCGTCTGCGCCGCGGACGAGAGCCGCGCGAACTGGGCGGGCGTCAGGCTCGTATCGGCGCGCTCCGCGCTGCGGATGGCCGCCGCCAGCGCCGGATAGGCGCCCGGCTGCCCGGCGAGTGCCGCGCTCAACTGCGTCCAGTTCTCCGGGAGGTAGTTGCGCCGCACTCCCTGGAGCAGCTCGTGCATGCCCCGCGCGCCGCTCATGCTGCGCAGCATCTGCTGCGCTTCCAGATACTGCGCCTGCTCGGTCACGAGCGACTGCTGCAGTGTCTGGATCTCGGTGCCGAGCCGCGCGACCGCGGCAACGTCGATGACGGCCCATTGCGCGTGGGCCACCGGGGCCAGACACAGCGCCAGCAACACGCCGCCCGCCCGCAATCGCTTCGCCGTCTGCATGATCAACCTCCTACGCATCATTCCGCGGCCGGGGCCGCGAGGAACTCATCCAGCCAGTTCTTCGGATCGGTTCCGCGCTCGCGCAACAGCGCGCTCATGCGGCGCAAGCCGCTCGCGCGCGCCGAAATGACCTGCATCTCGGCGTCCAGGCCCGACAGGTCGAGCCGGCACACCACGCTCTGCTGCCCCTGCTTGACCAGGAACGCGCGCGCGCCGGCGTCGAGCTGCTCTTTGATGAGCGCGAACTCCCGCAGCGACAGCCCGAAACCGTGCACGTAGTCCTCGGCCACGGCCGCCGGGTTGGGGAAGAAGATCTTGGTCGGGGTCTGCTCGACGATGGTGCGGCTGATGCGGCTCTCCAGCACGTCGGCGGCGCTCTGGGTCGCCAGGACCATGACCCCGTTGAGCTTGCGCCAGGTCTTCGGACCGTCCTTGGCGAACTGCTCGAAGGCCGGATCGGCGAGCAGTCGCCAGAACTCGTCCATCCAGCACACCAGCCGCCGGCCGTCGAGCAGCTGCCGGACGAGATGGAACAGGTAGAGCGTCACCGGCGCGCGGCACCGCTCGTTGTCGAGGAATTCCGTGACGTCGAAGCCGAGCACCGCGACGCCGCGAATCCGCTCGGCCACGGCGTCCCGGGCGTTGTCGAACACCCAGGCATACTCCCCGCCGGCGCATTCGCACCAACCCGCCAGGCGGGCGTGCAGGCCCTCCGGGTCGGTCGCATCGAGAAACTCCACCAGGCGCGACAGCCGCCGCTGCGGCACGGCCAGGGCGAGTGTTCCCTGCAATGCCTGCTCCAGATCACGCGTCTCGCGCACCGTGAGCGCGCGACCGGCGGGCCGGGCGAGCAGCTGCAGCCACGTGCGCAGGAACTCCAGCTCCTCCGGTCCCGCCGGCAGCTGCAGCGGGTTGAATCCGGTCGGACGACCGTTGCGCAGCGGCAGATATGCCCCCCCGAGCGCGCGCACCAGAATCTCCAGGCCGCGGTCCTTGTCGAGAATGACCTGGGTGGCCCCGCAGCGCTCGAGCATCGCGACCAGAAACCCGATCAGCGCGGTCTTGCCCGAGCCGGTCGGCCCGCAGATGAAGGTATGGCCCGTGTCGCGCCGTCCGCCCTCGGTCGTCTCCGCGGCATGGAGCGAGAAGTGAAACGCCGAGCGCGCACGGGTCTGCAGCAGCGCCAGGGACTCGCCCCAATGGTTGCCGTGCGCGCGCCCGGCCGGGAAGTTGTGAAACGGCGCCAGGGCCGCGAAGTTGCGCGAGGTGATGGGCGCCTTGCGGGTCCGGAACGCGAAGTTGCCCGGCAACTGCGCCCAGTATGCCGCCTCCAGGCCCAGGTCCTCCCGCGCCACCGTCATGCCGGTGTCGGCGAGCAGCGCCCGCGCCCGCGCGAGGTGTTGGTCGAGCGCCTCCAGCCTGCCGGTGCCGGCCGCCTCGCCATCGGCGCGCACTTGCGCCAGCACCTGCAGCGAGAAGTGGTGGTCGCCCATCACGAATTCATTGCTGGTCAGGGCATCGAGCGCCTCCCTGAGCTCCTCGGCCTGGGAGACGGCGAAATCGCCCGCATTGGCCATGCGATTGATCTGGCGCGTCAACAGCTGCTGGGCGCTCGCCTTGGAGATGAACGCGAAGGATTGCGTGAGCACGAAGGAGAATGGCGCGGCAAGCAGCGCGTTCAGCATGCCCGTCACACTCGGGGTCGGGTATTCCTTGATGCCGAGCATGGCGCCGGCCAGCGTCGCGCCCGGCTGCCGGTACTCGATCACCTCGTTGCCGAAGAACAGGCGCGTCGTGGCCAGCGCCGCCGCCAGCGGCCCGTTCGGCAGCGGCACCGCGCGCGATTCCCCGTTGATCAGCAGCGCGATGAACTCCAGAACTTCCGAATACCAGCGGTGCTCGTCGCGGTAACAGGCGAGCAGCCGCGGCTCGTAGCGCGCCAGAGACGCGCTCAGCGTCCGCGCCATGCGCGCACACGCCTCCAGCGCGTCCGCGAGCTCGCGCTGCTGGCCTTCTTTCTGGGCGTTCGCCACGACGTGCGACAGCCACCGGCGGGCGCGTCCGGCCGCCGGCCGATACACCGCCGTCAGGTAGATCTCGTTGACCATCAGGCTTTCGGCGCTGAGGCGCTCGAGATACCGGCCGCGCAGGCGCGCCGCGAAGCCCTCGGCCGCCGCCGCCGGCGCGGTGACCTGCTCCCGGCGGCGCACGACGTGGGCCCACAGCGCGACGTCAGGCTCGGCGACGTTGCGCCACAGGACATTGAGGCGCTCGTGCCATCCGTTGATCTGGTCCGTGTCGGCGCACTCGAAACTCTGCCCGCCCATCCGGAACACCTGCAGATAGTCCCCCGAGCCGGTCCGCACCACCGCGGGCGCCACGTGCGCCCGATAGGGAATGTTCTGCTCGGCGGTGAGCTCACGCCGAAGCAGCGCACCCGAGCGCCTCACCATGCCCGCCGCTCCTTCGCTCCCGAGCACCAGCACCAGACCTCGTGCGGGCGGCGCCACGCGCGCGCGTCCGGCGCATCGAGCGTCAGCGGCGCGTAGCTCACCGCGCGCCACAGCCTCCCGTTGCCCAGATAAGCCGGCAGCCGCGTGCGCACCGCCATCGCCAGCAGGTCGAAATAGCGCGCGTCGTGCGCGCACAGCAGCGCGCACAGACCGTGGATCGGCACCGCGATGAGCAGCGTCAGCAGATTGCGGGTGAGCAGGAACGCCTCGAGAGTGAAGACGAGGTTGAACAGGAGCGCGCTGTAGGTCACACCCCAGCGCATCGGCGGCCGTGTCGCGCCCACGAACAGCGGATCCGCCGCCAATGCCGTGATCGATTCACTCATCGACGTGTGCTCAGACACCGAACATTCCGCGCACCCACGCGACGATCTGCGGGGCGCCGAACGCGATCGCGATGCCGAGGATCGCGCCGATGCACCATCCCCAGGAGATGCGGTTCGCCATGGCCATCGCCCCCAGCACCATGACCAGAATGACCGCGATCGGCGTCAGCCACGCCAGGATGTTGCTCTCGAGCGCCACCGCGCCGGTCAGGAACGGGGACGACTGCGCCACCGCCAATGCCGGCACTGCGATCGCAGCCGCTCCCCACAGCAGCGCCGCCGCCCGGCGCCGCCCATCCGTCTTGATCCGGGAATTCATGCCACGCACTCCGTTGCGCCGCTCAGTGTCCCGCGGCAGCGCCGGCCGGCTCGCCCGCCTCCGCGGCTTCCCGGGCCTGCGCGGCGGCCTCGAGCCGCCGGCGGGTGATCTTCCCGGGAGCGCCGCAGCGAAACCCCCGCACGATGTGCGCGTAGTCGTAGCGGCGCTCGCCCTTTGGGTCGACCCAGTTGTCGGCGCGGACTTGCGCCTCGACGATCAGCTGGTCGCCCTTGCGGGCGGTATGCGCCACGGCCTCGCCCAGCGCGCCGAACGCGACGAACCAGATGCTCGTGGCGACCTCCCGTTCGGCGCCGCCTTCGTCCTGGCCCGCGTAATCGTTGCCGATGAGACAGAACCGGGTGTAGGTGAGTCCGCCCTTCTCCGTGAGCTCCGGATCGCGCGCCAGGTTGCCGACGGCGGTGAGTGTGAAGCTGTTCATGCGGTGGTCCTCGCGTTGACGGTGCGCCCGATGGCGTGGGCGGCAGTCTATGCGGGTCATTTGGCGGTGGTAGCGCGTTTGCCTGCGTGTTTGAATAGAAATGCCGCATGCGGCGCTCGACCGCTCCGGCGGGAGCTATTCTTCACCGCCTCACCCCGCGCAACCGGAGAGAGACTCATGCAACTGACTGAAGCGGATGAGGCGGACTGCATCGAGGCGTGCATCGAGGCGCTCGACGAGGCGACTCTGTCACTGGCGCATCACCCGCCGCGGGCGCTGGCCGAAGCGCTGGCGGTCCATCTGCAATGCCTGCTCGAGACTCTGCAGGCACAGGGACAGTGCACCGCCGAGGAGGTACGGCACCGGTTGGATGAATTGGCGCGCGAGGCACTCGGCGCGCCATCCACATCCGATCGACCCGCGTAGCGAGTCCGCTGTGCCCGATCTGCCAAGCATCACCGACGCACAGTCACACCTCGCCCTCATGACCGACGACGCGCGGCACAGGCATCGCCGCATTGCCCAAGAATGCAGGCCTGAGCCCGCAGGTCATCGCCGATGCCCTCGAGATCGCCGGGAAAGCCGACGCCAACTCCGCGGTCGCCCGCGCGTGTCCGGCCGCTGAGCGCGCCGGGAAAGGACTTCACCATCGCCAGGTCCAGCCAGGCTTCCCTCGTCCCCGTTGAGTACATCACCCGCTCCATCCTCGTCCTGCGCGGGCGGCGCGTCATCCTCGATCGCGACCTCGCCGCGATCTACGCGTCACCACCGGGCGCCTCAATGAGGCCGTCAAGCGCAACGTCGAGCGCTTTCCGGAGGACTTTATGTTTCGGCTCACCGCAGCCGAGCACGCGGTGTTGATATCGCAAATCGCGATATCAACACCCAGCCGTGGCGGCCACCGCAAGCTCCCCTGGGCTTTCACAGAGCACGGCGCCATCCAAGCGGCCAATGTGCTGAACAGCCCGCGCGCCGTCGGCATGGGCGTCTACGTAGTCCGCGCCTTCGTGAAGCTGCGCGAGCTGCTCGCCTCGAACAAGGAACTCGCCCGCCGCCTCGATGCGCTCGAGGCACGCATCGAGAAGAAGCTCGCGACCCACGCTCAGGCCATCGCCGCTATCCTCTCGGCCATCCGCGAGTTGATGAACCCGCCGGTTCCGAAACGGCGCCCGATCGGATTCACCGCCGATCTCAGCACGAAGAACTGATGCCCCGATAGCCCTTGTGACCCCCGTGGACTCCAAAACTCGACACCCGACTATCCTGCCGCCGCTTCAGCCGCTCGAGCGCCTCAAGCGCCTGCCGAAGGCTCAACGGAAAGACGCGAAGCCGATGCTCGAGAGCAGCCTGAACCCGTCCGGCCGCTGAACGCGCCGGGTAAGGATTTCAACCATGACCCGTTCCAAACAGGCTTCTCTCATGCCCGTCGAGCACATTTGCCGCTCCATCCTCGTCCTGCGCGGCCGGCGCGTCATCCTCGCCCGTGATCTCGCAGCGATCTACGGCGTCACGACCAAGCGACTGAACGAGCAGGTCAAGCGCAACGCCAAACGGTTCCCGGAGGATTTCGTATTCCAGCTCACCGACGAGGAATCTGTACCTTTGAGGTCGCAGATTGCGACCTCAACAATTTCCGGTCGCGGCGGGCGTCGCTATCGACCGAACGCCTTCACCGAGTACGGCGCCATTCAGGCGCCCAACGTCCTCAGCAGTCCACGCGCTGTCGAGATGGGCATCTACGTCGTGCGCGCCCTCGTGAAGCTGCGCGAGCTGCTAGCCTCGAACAAGGAACTCGCCCGCCGCCTCGATGCGCTCGAGGCGCGTATCGAGAAGAAGCTCGCCGCGCACGACGAGGCGATCCCCGCCATGCTCTCGGCCCTCCGCGAACTCATGAATCCGCCGGCCCCAAAGCGACGGCCGATCGGATTCACCGCCGATCTCACCACGAAGAACTGATGCCGCCGATAGCGCTTGTGTCCCGGTGGACCCCCAAAACTCGACATGCGACTATCCTGCCGCCGCTTCAGCCGCTCGAGCCCGGCATCCGCGACGCTCACCATGGTCCGCCCCTCGGCCCGTCGCCAGCCCGACGCCACGACCCCACGCCGCTGCTGCAGGAACCGCTCGAGCGCCTCAAGCGCCTGCCGAAGACTCAACGGAAAGACGCGATGCCGATGCTCGAGGGCAGCCTGAACCCGTCCGGCCGCTGAACGCGCCGGGCAAGGATTTCAGCCTTGGCCAGATCCAAAACAGCCTTCTCTCGTGCCCGTCGAGCACATCTGCCGCTCCATCCTGGTCCTGCGCGGCCACAAGGCCCTGCTCGATGAACATCTTTCCGGCCTCTATGGCGTGACGACCAGCGCCCTCGTACAGGCCGTCAAGCGTAATATGCGCCGCTTCCCGAAAGATTTCCTGTTCCAACTCACGGCCGCAGAGTGGGCCGCGTTGAGATCACAGTCTGTGATCTCAACACCACCCCGCGGCGGACGCCGCTATGCACCCTACGCTTTCACCGAGCAGGGCGTCGCCATGCTCTCCTCGGCTCTCGCCAGCGAACAAGCCATCGCCGTCAACATCCAGATCATGCGCGCCTTCGTGCGCATGCGCGAGATCCTCTCCCCCAACGCCACGCTCGCGCGAAAACTCGATGACCTCGAGCGTAAATACCGGCACCATGACGATGCCATCAAGGCCATCCTCTCGGCCATCCACGAGCTGATGAACCCGCCGGCTCCGAAACGCCGCCCGACCGGATTCACCGCCGATCTCCGCAAGAAAAACTGACGCCGCCGCCGGCCCTTGTGGCCCATCGGGCCCCACAACTGCACGCGCCGCCATCCCGCGCACAACCCAAGACTGCGTCAGTCGCAATGGCGTGAATTCAATTTCGCTGGAAAACGAGAAATCAACATGCGCGAAACCCGCCAGCCGCGTCGCCGTTATCGCGACCGTCGCTGGTTTCGGCAGCGGGTTCGACTCCGTTGCGACAAGTTGCGATCGTATCGACAGGGGCTGCGGCCCGCACGGCTTCCGCAGGCAAGGCATCTTCCGCGCGCAGCGCATGAACATCGATCAGGCCGATCATCTGCGGGACGGAGGCCGCGAGATCCCCATCGAACAGCAGCTCGTACTTGAAGCGCGCCCCGTTTCGCCCGGCGAGCGGCCGAGGACTTCATGGGCCAGCTCGTTGGCGAGGGCGATATCGGCAAGCGCGACCTCGATGTACTCGATCACGCAGCCCCCGCGTCTCACCGTTTTGATTGCTCTTTGATGCGGGCGCAGGAGCGCGAGGGTCTCGATCAGCCTCAGGCACTAGGCATGATCGCCCCAGGTGCGCGTGCGGTCATCGAGGAACGTGAGCTGCTCGGCGTAGGGACCACTTCAAACGGCCTACCGGGACATTTCGGTCTCGAGTACGCTT
>JAJYFU010000062.1 GCA_021790795.1 Pseudomonadota bacterium | reverse complement strand
GAGGGCGCCCGTTCGTCGTAGGCGTCGGCCGCGCTTTGCCGGCGCGGAATCGCGTGGAACAGCCCCGAGGGCTCGATGTGCGCCGCCGGCCTCAGCTCGAGCTTCATCCCGCCACGCCCCACGGGGTAATAGGCGAGATCCCCGCTCATACCGAAGGCGCGCGCCGTGATGTGCGCGTTCTCGGCCGCACCGCCCAGGGCGACGAACAATTGCTCGTCATCGGGATCCGCAACCGGCAGGCGGCGGGTGAAATCGGGGTGAATCAGCAACTCGTCGGCCCGCAAGCGGAAACTCCACGGCTGGGAATTCAGTCCGCTCGGAGCCAACGTCGCGTAACGGATGATTTCGCGGTACGCCTCGGACCCACCGGCCGGCGGCATATCCACAGGACGCCACGTGTCACGCGCCGCCGCCTCATAGGCACTGCTCGCCGCGCCCGGTGGACTCGATACCGCACCCTTGGCGACGGCGGCCGTCGAACTCAACCCGTCGACCCACAACTCGCGCGTACTCATCGGCCGTCGATCCGCATCGGACGGAACGCGCCGAGCGCCGCGCAACGCCGTGGCAAGCGATTCCCGACCACCCGCGCCGCGGGCGCTCCCCGTTGTCCCCGCGCGTCCATCGCGACGCGCATCCGCCTCAAATACCAACGGTCCGACCGACCCGTCCCGAGAGCGAATTCGACAAACCCGGTTTGGTGAACCATAAGTGCGCTTCCTCCGACCACGTCTGTTGCCGCGGGCGCCGCATCACCTGAATGAAGGTTCCCCTATCGGAAGCTGAGCGGCAATCGGAAATCTACCTACAGCCCGGTCCGCAGCCCGCGCCGGCGGCTCGCGGGCCCCACGAGCCGCCACTGTCAGCCCGAAATGCGTGGCGTGCGCGCATCAGCAGCGCTCTACAGATCCGGTCTCACGCCGCCGAGAGCGCCGCGCCCAGGAACGATGCGGCCTCCAGCAACGCTGTGCCTCGGCATGCGCATCTGCTCAGTATTCGGCGCAGCCGAGCCGCGCGTCGTCGGAGTCGCCTGCCAAACCGTCTGTTTGTGGCTCTGTTCGTCTTTTTGTAATGATGACCGATTGAAGTATATGATTATCTCGATAATTCAATAGCTTACGTCGCGCAGGAGCTGCGGAGGCTCTGGCGTTAATTTTTCCAGGCGAAACCGATAAGACCCAGCCCAGATCAATACGTTTTGCAAACAGAGCCCTGTTTATGCAGTTTTCGGCCGACCTGTACCGCCGTCCTCGAGCCGCCTGGAACTCAACCCGCGGGCACTGGCGCCTCTGCGACCGAACTGCCATCGGGCGGCATCGTCTGCATCTGCACGCGCGTGATCGGCAGCGCCAACTCGCCGCCATTGCGCCTGATGATGCGCGCCGTGTTGAGCAGGACATCCTCCTGCACGGCGAGCGACTCGCCCCACTGAGTGGTCGCCGCAAAGCAGTAAACCAAAATATCGAGAGAATGCGGCCCGTAGTTCGTGAAGTAGATCATCTCGCTCTGGTTGTGGTCGACGTTCGGATGGTTGTGAATAAAGGCGCGCAACTCACTCAGAATCACCGGCAGCCGGTCTGCGTCGGAATAGCGTACCGGCACCGTCTGATCGATGCGCCGGGCCTGCATCCGCGGGGGCGTCTGCACGACATTCGTGTTGAAAATATTGTTCGGCACGTAATACGGCCGGGTATCGAACGCCCGCACCTTGGTCGAGCGCCAACCGATGTGCTCCACCGTGCCGGAGATGTTCAACTGGGGCAGGACGATCCATTCCCCGACCTTGAAAGGCTGGTCCATGTAAACCACCACCGCCCCGAAGATATTGGACACGACGCCCTGGGCCGCGAAGCCGAGCGCGACCCCGGCGACCCCCCCGAACGTCAGCAAACTCGCGATCGAGAAATTCAGTGTGCGCAGAATCATCAATCCGAAAAGCATCACCAGCAGGAACCGGACGAATTTCTCCGCCAGATCCGAAATGAGCGGATTGAGCTCGTGGCCGTGCCGACGCCGTATCAGCGGGTAGATGGTCACGAGATTCCAGCACGCCCACGCCATCACCAGCAGAATGCCCACCTGCAGTGCCGGATCGAGGCCCCGCGACAGGACAGCCGCGTGAATCCGCTCGTTGATCCGCCTGACGACCAGAAATGCCGCGGACAGCAGGATCCATGCGATCACCGGGGAATGGATCGCGCGATAGATCGCCTCCCGCAGCGGTTGTGATCGCTCGGACACTCTCTTGATCAGCCTCGACCCCGCCAGCCTCACCACGACAATCAGGAAGGCGTGAATCAATAAGATCACACCGATCTGCACGAGCATCGCGTGATATGAATTGAACCATTCTGCTAGTGACATGATCTGCCTCTTCGCGCCAAATTGACCCGCGGGCACGGGACTGGCAACGCACTGGCTGCTATTGTCCGCAGACTTCCCCGGGCATGCAATGTCCTGGAGTCTTTCCGCCAATTGCTTCGACCGAAGCGCTCCCGCTGCCTCGACATTTGGCTCGACCCAAGCCGCGCGTGCCGCGGCGCCGCCCGAGCTGGACGCCGAGCCGCTGTTGGATTCTCCGGACCGCGCTCGCGTGACGCGTCGGTGTCACACAACAACGCCAGCACATGCCGGATCCCGCGCGATGCGCGGCTCGAGGCATATCGCTCGGCGAATGCGGTCTTGGCCGGCGCCGCGCTGTTGAACGAATGACGGACCGAAGATGACGGCGGCACGCACCAGGACTCGCACGGGAGCGTCGACATCCCGCTCAGGAATCCGTGGCTTCGGCATGATGCGACTGACTGCAGAGCCGATGATCGGCCAGCGTCGCGATGACTCGGCAGTCTCGAATGCGATTGCCCTGCCCATGCGTCAGCATCAATTCCAGCTCCGTACGCAGACCGTCGAGCATCGCGATCCGGCGATTGACCGACTCGAGATGACGGCGCGCGATGCGATCGGCCTCCGCGCAATCGGACTCACGCTGATCGGCGAGCGCCAGCAGCTCGCGAATGGCGGGCAGAGAAAAGCCCAGCTCGCGCGCATGCCTGATGAACGCCAGCTTCTGCCGATGCGTCTCTCCGTAGCGGCGCTGAGACCCCGCGGTCCGTCTCGCCGCCGGCAACAGGCCGATGCCTTCGTAATAGCGGATCGTCTGGATTTTGCAGCCGGCGCTGCGCGCGAGCACACCGATCGGCATGGAAACGTCGGCCACGCTTGAAGCTCCAATGACTGGAGGTTTTAGGATAGGACGCAACGACCCTCGATTCAAGCGCGCCGTCCGATCCCCTGAACCCTCATGGCTCATCAGCACTCGCATGCGCAGCACCCGGGACGAGACCACAGCCACGGCGCAAGCGAACGTCGCCTGCGGGTGACGCTGTGCATCCTGGCTCTGTTTACGTCCATCGAAGCGCTCGGCGGCTGGTTTTCCAACTCGATCGCGCTGCTGGCGGAAGCCGGTCACATGCTCGCGGATTCCGGCGCGCTCCTGCTCGCCATCCTCGCCCTGCGGGCCGGCCGGCGGCCCGCCGATGCGCGCCACACCTACGGTTCGGCCCGCTACCAGACACTCGCGGCCTATACCAACGGCCTGCTGCTGCTCGCCCTCACGGCTTGGGTCATGGCCGAGGCGGTTCGGCGCCTGATCGCGCCCCCCGAAGTCGATGGCAAGCTCATGCTGCTCATCGCGCTGCTCGGCACGGCGGCCAACATCTCGGCATACCTCGTTCTCGCGGGCGCGACGTCGCTGAACGAGCGCGGCGCTCGCGCTCACGTCCTCAGCGATCTGGCCGGCTCGGCGGCGGCCGTGGTCGCCGCGCTGTTGATCATCGAACTTCGATGGACCGCGGCCGACCCGATCTTCTCGATCCTGGTGTCGCTGCTGATTCTTCGCTCCGGCTGGCGGCTGACACGCGAGGCCGGGCACATCCTGTTGCAGGGCGTGCCACGGGCGCTGGATCCCGCGACGCTTACCCGCGACCTCGAGCGCATCCCCGGGGTACGGAACATCCATCACCTGCATGTCTGGTCGCTGACCGGCGAAGCACCGGTCGTGACCTTTCACGCCACCGTTGACGCCACAACCGAGCAACAGTCCGTGTTGCGCGGAATTCTCGCCCGGCTACGCGAGCGGCATGCCATCACTCATGCCACGGTTCAGCTCGAAACCCCTGTGTGCGTCGACGACCACGACCACCGCTGCCACCGCGCGTGATCCGAGTGTTCCACCTCTTCGGCGATCTCGGCATCGGCAACCGCCCGCCGCGCTCTGAAGTATTCGCGATTGCGTATATAAGAACATGCGCATATAGTGGTTGCGCGGCTTGGGCAGCCCGCGCGGGACACGCGCCAGCCGAGGAGAGCTTGCCATGCCCAATCCGCCCGACGTCCAGTCGTTCTTCGATCCATCTACCAACACGGTAAGCCACGTGGCGTCGGACCCAAACACGGGGGAATGCGCCATCATCGACGCCGTGCTCGACTTCGATCCGCGGGCAGGCAGAACCGCCACACGCTCCGCCGCGACGATCATCGACTACGTGCTGCATCGCGGACTGAAGCTGCGCTGGATACTCGAGACCCACGTGCACGCGGATCATCTGAGTGCCGCCCAGCATCTGCAGCAGGTCCTCGGCGGCGTGGTGGGTATCGGCGAGCACGTTACCGACGTGCAGCGGATCTTCGCCGACGTATTCAACATCACAGCGGACTTCGCCGCCGACGGGTCGCAATTCGACCGGTTGTTTCACGACGACGAGACATTCTCGATCGGCAAGATCCCCGCCCGAGTGCTGCATACGCCCGGACACACGCCGGCGTGCGTAACCTATCTCATCGGCGATGCGGCTTTCGTGGGCGACAGCCTTTTCATGCCGGATTACGGCACCGCGCGCACGGATTTCCCCGGTGGGGATGCGCGCACGCTCTTCCAGTCCATTCAGCGCATCCTCGCGCTGCCGTCATCGACTCGCATGTTCGTCGGTCACGACTACGGCGCCCCCGGGCGGAAGCGATTTGCCTGGGAAACCACCGTCGAGGAACAGTGCCGCGCCAACGTACACGTCAGACTCGGCACCGACGAGGAGGCCTTCGTCCTCATGAGGACCCACCGTGACGCCGCCCTGGAGATGCCCGCCCTGATTCTGCCGTCCGTGCAGGTCAACATCCGCGCCGGCCGGCTTCCGCCACCCGAGACCAACGGCGTGCATTACCTCAAAATCCCCGTCGACGTGCTCTGAGAGCGCCCGCGGGGTGGGCGCGCCCGCACAGACGCTCCCGGGCGATCGGGGCATCGGCCGGGAGCGTGGTCACTGGGGCGCGAGCGCCGCTCACATTCACCTCAGGTCGAAGCGATCAAGCTGGGTCACTTTGCTCCACGCGGCCGCGAAATCGGTGACGAACTTCGCGTGCGCATCCTCGGAGCCATAGACTTCAGCCAGGGCGCGCAGCTCGGAATTCGCGCCGAAGATCAGATCGACGCGGGTTGCCGTCCACTTCAGATTGCCGCTCGCGCGGTCAAATCCTTCGAAGACATTCTCATCCGAAGTCGCCTTCCACTCGGTATCCATGTCCAGCAGATTCACGAAGAAATCGTTGCTCAGCGTCTCCGGTCGGTGCGTGAGAACGCCGTGGCGCGAATTGCCGTGGTTTGCGCCCAAGACGCGCAGGCCGCCGACCAGAACGGTCATCTCCGGCGCGGTGAGCGTCAGGAGTTGCGCCTTGTCGATGAGCAGCTCTTCGGCCGGCACCACGTACTTCCCCTTGAGATAGTTGCGAAAGCCGTCTGCGCACGGCTCGAGATAGGCGAAGGACTCGACATCGGTCTGTGCCGCCGTCGCGTCCGTCCGGCCGGGCTCGAAGGCAACGGTCACATCATGCCCGGTCTCGTGCGACGCCTGCTCGATGGCCGCGGCCCCGCCGAGGATGATCAGATCAGCGAGCGATACTTTCTTCCCGCCGGTCTGCGCGCCATTGAACGCTTTCTGAATCCCTTCCAATTCGCGCAAGGTTCTGGCCAATTGCGCCGGCTGATTGGCTTCCCAATCCTTCTGGGGCGCGAGCCGAATGCGCGCGCCGTTCGCCCCGCCGCGCTTGTCGGAGCCGCGGAAGGTCGATGCGGACGCCCAAGCGGTCTGCACCAGCTCCGGGATGGAAAGTCCCGAGGCCAAGATCCGGACCTTCAGGTCGGCGATGTCCTTCGCGTCGACCAGCGGATGATCCACCGCCGGCACGGGGTCCTGCCAGATAAGCTCTTGCGCGGGAACCTCGGGCCCGAGATAGCGGGATCGTGGCCCCATGTCGCGATGGGTGAGCTTGAACCATGCGCGGGCGAATGCCTCGGCAAACTGATCCGGATGCTCGTGGAAACGTCGTGCGATCTTCTCGTACACCGGATCGACGCGCAACGCCACGTCGGTGACCAGCATCGTCGGCGCATGATGCTTCGATGAATCGAAGGCATCCGGAATCGGCGTGGCCCCACCCTTCGCCCGGTACTGGTAGGCGCCGGCCGGACTCTTGGTCAGCTCCCACTCGTAGCCGAACAGGTTCGCGAAAAAATAGCTGCTCCACTTCGTGGGCGTCTGAGTCCACGTGACTTCGGGTCCCCCGGTGATGGCGTCCTTGCCCTTGCCCGTTCCATGTCCGCTCTTCCATCCCAGTCCCATCTGCTCGATGGGCGCTGCCTCGGGTTCGGGGCCGACGAGATTCGGATCTCCGGCGCCATGGGTCTTGCCGAAGGTGTGCCCACCGGCGATGAGCGCGACCGTCTCCTCGTCGTTCATCGCCATGCGCTTGAAAGTCTCGCGTATGTCGATGGCCGCGGCGGCCGGATCCGGCTTGCCGTTCGGACCCTCCGGATTCACGTATATGAGGCCCATCTGCACGGCCGCCAGGGGATTCTCGAGCGTGTGCCCACCGCTATAGCGCTGATCTCCCAGCCACGCATCCTCCTTGCCCCAGTAGACCGATTCGTCGGGCTCCCAAACCTCCACGCGACCGGCGCCGAAGCCGAATGTCTTGAATCCCATCGACTCGAGCGCCACGTTGCCGGCCAGGATCATCAGATCGCCCCAGGAGATCTTCCGGCCGTACTTGCGCTTGATGGGCCATAGGAGCCTGCGCGCCTTGTCGAGGTTCGCGTTGTCCGGCCACGAGTTCAGCGGCGCGAAACGTTGCTGCGCGCTGCCAGCCCCGCCACGACCGTCGCCGATCCGATAGGTACCCGCCGCATGCCAGGCCATGCGGATCATGAGCCCGCCGTAGTGACCGAAATCCGCCGGCCACCACGCCTGGCTGTCCGTCATCACCGCATGCAGATCCCGCTTCAGCGCCGCGAAATTGAGTGATTTGAACGCCCGGGTGTATTGGAAATCCGCGTCCATCGGGTTCGACAGCGATGAGTTCTGCCGCAGTATTCTCAGGTTCAGCTGTTTCGGCCACCAGTCGCCGTTCGATCGCATGGCGCGATGGGTCATTCCGTGTACGACCGGGCATTTTGATTCATTCGACATGGGCTTTCTCCATTGAACGTCAGTGGCGCGCGTTCCGGTTCGCTCTACCGCGACGATTCGCAGCGGCGCGTACGGTTGCGCACGAGTCCGAGGCGATGAAATCGAACTCGGCGCATGATTCGCACGCCCCCGCAGATATCGATGCCGCAGCGCGCGGCGGGCCTGCTCACCATGGTGGTCACAATAGAGCAGATTACAAAATATATGAATTCGAATGATTCTATGAATTCAATAGATTTACCCTATCGCCATTCGAGCCGCACCGCCGCGCGCGCACTGAGTCGGGCTGTCCGTACCGGCCAACACATGGCTCTCGCGGGCATCTCACGCGTCGTCGCGTTCCAGCTCGACGCGCGTGAGAAGCAGCTCTTGCCCGGCCAGAATCCGGACGCGCCAATGGCCGCAGCGGGCGCAAACCAGACTCGTGCACTGCGCCTGCGCCTCCGCGCCGCACTCCAGGCACTGCACCCGCAGCTCGGAGCGCTCGATGATCAGCCGCGAGTCAGCCGCCGCCGTACCGGCGCTCGCGAGTGGGTACGCGCTCTCGAGCAGGGCCGGATCCACTCCCGAGAGCGGGCCGATCCTGACTGTCACCGCCACGATTCGGCGGGCGCGCTGCTCCCGGCCCACACGCGCCACCTCCTCCATCAGCGCCTGACAGATCGACAGCTCATGCATCCGCGCGGCCCCGCATGCGCCTCAGGCGCCGTGATCAAGGGACTCGATATACGCGACGAGCTCCCAGGTCTGACGAGCGCTCAACGCCGGCCAGCCCGTCATGACGGTTCCAGACACCCCCGCACGGATGACCGCGTACGTACGGCCCGCGTCCCGGAGCCGGGACCAGGGGCGAACGGTGAGGTTTCCCGGGGGCGGAACCATGAAGTTCTGGCGCGGACCGTTCCCCGACCCGTCGGCGCCATGACAAACCGCGCAGTGGGCGGCATACAGACGCGCCCCGGCATCTCGGGCCGCGAGCGAGGACAAGAACGCGTCCGGCGGCGCCGGGCCCCTGCTCTTACAGCCCGAAATGCCGGACAAGAGCATAAATAGGGCGATCGGCCGCACCGGCGCGAGTTTGCGCGACCAACTCGTAGCCAAGGCTCGTCACCTCTTGCGCCACGGCGGACACCAGCGTGCCGAGTGCCTTCTCCACCGCGTCCGTCCGCTCGACGCCAAAGCCGATCGACCCCGGAGCCAGGCCCAGCAGCACGACCGAATCCGGATAGCAGCCGATCAGCCGCGCGGCATCGAGCAGATCAGCGACCCCGACCTGATGCACCGACAACCGGTCGCGCACCGCATCCCTGACCGCATCGCCGTCGAGGCGCACCAACGTACCGGGCGGCTCGCCCGTGGCCACCGCATCGACGAGGATGACGTGCACGGCCTGCACCAGCTCGCTGAGCAGCGTCAGACCCAACGTACCACCATCGATCAGGCGCACCTCCGGGGGTATCCGATAATCACGCTCGATTCGCGCGAGGGCGACGGGGCCGAGCCCATCATCGCCGAGCAGCACGTTGCCGAGCCCCACGACCAGCACAGGCACACGGATCTGCGCTCCCGTCTGTGCGGCGCTCGTCGTCACGACTTGTCCGACGTCTTGCGCGGCACGAATTTGAAGCCCGAAAGCATCGAATCGAAAATACCCATGTGCTCGACCGTCGAGTAGAGCACCACGAAATACAAATGCGCCACCATGAAGATCAGGATGACCCACATTCCGACATGATGAATCAGGCGTGCGATCTGCAGGCCACCGAAGAACGGGATCAGGAAGGCGAACACGCGCAACGGCGATCCGACCGGCGCATAGACCTGATAGAGCGCGAGGCCCGTCGCGATCATCACGAAGTACACAGCGAATATGATCGCGTAGGAGAGTCCCGCAAGAGCGTTGTGTCCCACGTACTCGTCAGGCTCGCGCCGCAGAAAAGTATAGAACAGCAGCGACTTCCACAAGCTGCGCACCCGGCGGACCGACACCGGAATCAGCTCCGACCAACGGGAATACCCGTTGCCCGCGAACGCCCAATAGACCCGTACGAGCACGCACAGCGTGAACACGATCGAGGTGTACAGGTGCACTTCGCGCACCCGGGCCATGACGAGCGGCCCGCTGAAGAATGGATCGCCGATGTAGTATCCGGTGGCCGCCAGAATCACGATCGAAAAGAACAGCAGCCAATGCACCAGGCGCACCGGCAGCTCCCAGACATACACCCGCTCCAGCGCGACTCGAAACGGGCGCTCCGACGGCACCGCGTTCATGACACCCTCACTCGCGCCAGCTCATGCTTGCGTGCGTCGACGACATGCACCCCACAGGCCATGCAGGGATCGAACGAATGCACGGTCCGCAGAATCTCCAGAGGCTGCTCGGGTCGTGCGACCGGCGTACCCACCAGCGAAGCCTCATAGGGTCCGGGCTGTCCCCGCGCGTCGCGTGGGCCGGCGTTCCACGTGCTCGGCACCACACACTGGTACTTCGCAATCTTACCGTCGCGAATGTGCACCCAATGTCCGAGCGCGCCGCGCGGAGCCTCGTGGAAACCCGCGCCGAAGCACTCCCGCGGCCACGTGGCCGGATCCCAGCGCGTCGTATCCTGGATGCGGAAATCTCGGCGCGCCATCTGCTCGGCGAGCTGCTCGACCCACATTCCCATCGACTCGACCAGCACCTGCGCCTCGATGGCGCGCGCGGCGATGCGCCCGAGCGTGGAGAACAGCGCGCTCGGCTGAGCGCCGAGCTGCTTCAGCGCGCCATTGATCAACTCCTTGGCGCGCGATGGACGCCCCACTCCGTACGCGACCAGCATGCGCGACAACGGACCGACCTGCATCGGCGCGCCCTCGTAGCGCGGCGACTTGAGCCAGGAATACTTGTCCTCGACATTGAGCCGCTTGAACGGCGGCTTCGGACCGGTAAATTTCGGATGCGTCTGCCCCTGGTAGGGATTCAGGCCCTTGTCGTTGCCCACAGTGTACTCGTACCAGGAATGCGTGACGTACTCGTCGATCTTCGTCTGATCGACCGGGGCGACGTGCGCGATATCGTTGTCGTGGATCACTCCCGCCGGAATGTACAGCGTCGGATCGGCATTGTCGTCCAGCGGGAACTCGCCGTACGATAGATAGTTCGTGACGCCGGGGCCGATCGAGAACCAGTCCTTGTAGAACGGCGCGATCGCCAGCACATCGGGCACGTAGACTCGGCTGACGAAGTCCACGCCGTCGGCCACGAGCTTGCGCAGCTCGGTGATGGAGTCGATGTTCAGAGATGCCTGCGCATCCGGATCGACCGGCGTCGCCATTCCCCCGACCAGAAAGCTCTGCGGATGCGGGTTCTTGCCGCCCAGGATGGCGTGGATCTTGATGAAGCGCCGCTGCCAATCGAGCGCTTCGAGGTAGTGCGCCAGCGCCATGAGGTTGGCCTCCGGCGGCAGCCGATAGGCCGGGTGGCCCCAATAGGCGTTGGCGAAGATGCCGAGCTGCCCGCGCTCCACGAACGCTTTCACCCGGTCGCGCACGTCCGAGAAATATTTCGCGCTCGAGAGTGGCCAGTCCGAGATCGACTGGGCGAGCCTGGAGGCCTTCGCCGGATCGCCCGAGAGCGCGCTCACCACGTCGACCCAGTCGAGCGCCTGCAGGTGATAGAAATGGATCACGTGATCATGGACGTTCTGCGCGGCCATCACGAGGTTGCGCAGAATGCGCGCGTTCGGCGGTGGCATGGCGCCGATGGCATGTTCCACCGCGCGAATGGAAGCGATCGCATGCACCGTCGTGCACACGCCGCAGATTCTCTGGGTGAACGCCCACGCATCGCGCGGATCACGTCCTTCGAGGATCAGCTCGACGCCACGAAACATCGTCGAGGAGGACCATGCCTGCGTGACGGCACCCCCGTCCACCTCCGCTTCGATACGCAGGTGACCTTCGATGCGCGAGATCGGATCGACGACAACGTGGGTCATTTCCGGCTCTCCTCGTCATGTGACGCATCCTTACCCTGCTCTTTGCCATCCACGCGCGCCTTTTCATCGACCGAGGGGCGGTGACCTCGCCGGTAGCGCACCGTCTCGCCGATGCCGTGAGCAACGGCGCCGGCCGCCACGACGCCGGTCAGGCTGAGCCCGACGGGATTGAGCCACCTGCTCGAGTTTATCCCCTCGACATTCGGCAGCCGCTCGTAGAACGGCGTCATCACATCCCAGAAATTCGGCTCCGCGCAGCCGATGCAGGGGCTGCCGCAGCCGATCGGCCAGTTGGTGTGACCGTTCCACTGCACGTTCGGACAATTCTGCGAGGTCGCCGGGCCCTTGCAACCCATCTGATACAGGCAGTAACCGTGACGATGAGCAGCGTCGCCCCACTGCTCCACGAACTGCCCCGAATCGAAATGCGCCCGCCGCTCACAGGCATCGTGGATCATGGTGCCGTACGCGAAAAGCGGCCGCCGGTATTGGTCGAGCGGTGGCCAGTGCTTGATGGTCAGATAGTAGACGACCAGCGCCGCGATGTTCTCCGCATTGGCCGGGCATGCCGACATGTTGATCAGGTTCCTGACCCCCGGAACGGCATCGGCGACCGACAGTGCGCGGGTGGGATTCGGGTGCGCCGCCGGCAGGCCGCCGAAGGTTGCGCAAGTGCCCACGGCGACCGTCGCCGCCGCTCCCCCGCAGACCTCGCGGGCGATATCGAGCGCCGAGCGACCGCCGATCGTGCAATAGCCGCTGTCGATATCGCCCGGGATCGAGCCCTCGACCAGAGCGATGTACTCGCCCTTGTGCTTCGCGACCGTGTCCTCCAGCGCCGCCTCGGCCTGGTCACCGGCCGCGACCATCAGCGTCTCGTGATAATTGAGCGAGATCGTGTCCAGAAGGATCTGGGCGACGGTCGGGTGCCCGGAGCGCAGAAACGACTCGGTGTTACCCGCGCAATCCTGGAATTCCAACCAGACCAAGATCGGCCGCTTCTCGCTCTCGACCGCCTTGGCGATCGCGGCGGAAGCGGCTTTTGGCATTCCCAGAATCGCGGCCATGCTCGCGCAGAACGCCAGGAACTCCCGTCGTGATACCCCTTGACGCTCCAAGTCCTGCATCAGGTTGCTCTGCGTCATTTCAGTCCCTCCCCTGCGAGGGTGTATTTAGTGAAAGTAGGCTGCGCGCTCCGATGCGGGCTCGAAATACGTAGAATCCGTACGACTCTGTCGCTCGGCCGAACATCCTGCGGCGTCCCCGACGTGGACGCCGATTAGGTAGTTCCGCGAATCGACAACAACGCATCGGTATCGAAAATCACCGCACGAGAGCGAGCCGATGCCAGAGCGCACCATACACAAGACGACTGGGACCGGAACAACCGCCCACTATCTGAGCGATTACGACGATGCCCGGCGCCAGTTCAGCTGGGAGGGAGCGCGCCGCGCGCTCTGCGGCGCCCCGCACCAGCATCTCAACATCGCGCACGAGTCCGTCGACGTCCAGGTCGAGACCGGCCACGGCCAGCGGGTCGCCGCTCGCTTCATCGCCCGCGACTGGCGCCGAGTCGACGTGACGTATGCGGAGCTCCGGGACCTAACCAGCAGGTTCGCCAACGTCCTGGGGGCTCTGGGCATCGCGCCCGGCGCGGCCGTCGCCACCCTCCTCGGACGCGTTCCCGAGCTCTTCACCTCCGGTTTGGGCACCTTGAAGGCGGGAGGCGTGTTCTGCCCGTTGTTCTCCGCCTTCGGCCCCGAACCGCTCAAGACGCGCCTTCAGCTCGGACACGTCCAGGTACTGGTGACGACGCAAGACCTCTATCGCCGCAAGGTCGCGGGGATCCGCACGGCGCTGCCCGAGCTTCGTCACGTCCTCGTCGTTCGCGAGAACGCCGACGGCGACCTCCCCCCCGATACGGTGGACTTCGCTCTCCTGATGAGTCGAGCGTCCGAAATGTTCGCAACCGCCCCCACGGCCGACGGTGACACCGCCCTGCTGCACTTCACGAGCGGCACCACCGGCAAGCCGAAAGGAGTGACGCTGACCCACGCCGCGGTGATCGCTCAGCACGCCACGAGCCAGCTCGTCCTCGATCTGCACCCCGGGGAGATATTCTGGTGCACGGCGGATCCCGGCTGGGTGACCGGTATCGCATATGGATTGATCGGCCCGCTCACTTGCGGGGTGACGATGATCGTGGATCGCGAGGAATTCGACTCCCAGCGCTGGTACCGGATCCTCGAGGAGGAACAGGTCGACGTCTGGTACACCGCACCCACCGCGATCCGCATGCTCATGAAAGCCGGGACCGCGCTGGCCCGCGAGCGCTCGTACCCGCGTCTGCGACACATGGCGAGCGTTGGAGAACCGCTCAACGCGGAAGCGGTCCTCTGGGGTGTGCAGGCGTTCGGCATGCCGTTCCACGACACTTGGTGGCAGACTGAAACCGGCGCGATCATGATCGCCAACTTCGCCGCCTGCGATGTACTTCCGGGCTCGATGGGTCGCGCGATTCCGGGCATCGACGCGCAAGTCGTGCGACGCTCGGCCACTGGCCGGCTCGAAGTCATCGAGTCCCCCGCGCAAGTCGGGGAGATCGCCTTGCGGCCGGGCTGGCCGTCAATGTTCACCAGCTATCTGGAGAACCCGGAGCGCTATGCGGCGAGCTTCGTCGACGGCTGGTACCTTGCTGGGGACCTCGCCCGGCGCGATCGTGACGGCTACTTCTGGTTCATCGGCCGCGCGGACGATGTCATCAAGTCATCCGGCCACCTCATCAGCCCATTCGAGGTCGAAAGCGCCCTGATGACCCATCCGGCGGTGGCGCAGGTGGGCGTCATCGGCGTCCCGGATCCCATTGCCGGACAGGCGGTGAAGGCCTTCGTCGAGCTGAAATCCGGCTTCGTCGCGGACGAGGCGCTGCGCCGCAAGATCATGGGACATGCCCGCCGGCAGCTCGGAGCGGCCGTGGCCCC